>CAZWSK010000049.1:0-6382 GCA_964636445.1 uncultured Chloracidobacterium sp. | reverse complement strand
GAAAGGCTGGCGCAGTTCGCCGCGGAAAAGCAGATCGACCTGACCTTCGTCGGCGGCGAGACGCCGCTGGCGTTGGGCGTTGTTGACGAATTCGAACGGCGTGGGCTGAGGATCATCGGGCCTCGCGGCGACGCGGCTCAGCTCGAGGCCAGCAAGGCCTTTGCCAAGGACTTCATGGCCCGATACGGCATCCCGACGGCGCAATACTCGACGGCGGATTCTCCTCGGTCGGCGATCGATGCCCTCGAGAATGATCGCTTCGGCGGGCCCGATTCGCCGGTCGTGGTCAAGGCCGACGGCCTCGCGGCAGGGAAGGGCGTCGTAGTCGCGAAGAATCAAGCCGAGGCGATAGAAGCGATCAACGGCATGGGAGCCCTTGTTGGCGACGAGGCCGCGGCAAAGATCGTGCTCGAAGAATGCCTTTTTGGACGAGAGGTTTCGCTGCTCGCCTTTGTCGCAGGTGAAGATCATGCCCTCATGCCGCCTACTCGCGATCACAAGCGGATCGGCGAGGGCGACACCGGGCCCAATACCGGTGGGATGGGTACCATCACCGACGCCTCGCTGCTGACGGCGGCACAGCTGACCGAGATAGAGGAAACTATCATACGTCCAACGCTTCGTGGGTGTGTCCAAGAGAACTTGCGGTTTTGCGGGATACTCTTTCTCGGCCTGATGATGACCGACTCGGGGCCTAAGGTCCTTGAATACAACATTCGGTTCGGCGACCCCGAGACCCAGGCGATACTCGTGCGGCTCGAGACCGACTTTCTTGCCATTTGCGAATCGATGCTCGACGGAACGCTCGGCAGCTTGGAGATAAATTGGCGGCAGGGAAGTTCTGCTTGTATCGTTCTGGCTGCCGAGAACTATCCGGCCAAACCGAGGACCGGAGACGTTATTCGCGGGCTCGCCCAGGTCGGAAACGACGTCAGCATATTTCACGCCGGAACGGCAATCCATAACGGCGATACCGTAACGGCGGGAGGCCGCGTACTCGGGGTGACCGCGACGGGCGCCACCTTGGATGACGCGCTTGCGACAGCCTATTCCGCGGCCGGTAAGATATCGTGGCCCGGAATGCAGTATCGGCGTGACATTGGCAAGTAGCATCACTCGACCGCCTTCGCCTTTCGCTCAAACTCGACCGCTTCGGCTGTCAGCCCGCTCCGCTTGGTGTATTGCGCCAGCTTGCGATAGCGCTCGACCGCGGTAATATCCGACAGCCAGCAGATCTTTGCCATACACTCCGGACAGGCGTCGATCGGCCGCCGATCCGTCTCGCCGAGATGATTCGTGCCGCTCATCACGCACTCATATTTAGTGCAATGCCGCATCGAGAACATATGGCCCGTCTCGTGCGCGGCGATCTTCAGGGTACGAAGAAGAAATTTATCGTAGCTCGCGTTATCGTCCAACCTCGCCAACGACCATACGCCTACGCGGTCGTCAAAGCTCGCTTGTCCGAACACGTAGTTCATCGACTCATTCGGGAACAGGTCCTCGGCTGTGAACGCGATCAAGGCCGAACCGTCGACCGGCAAGAGCGGTTTAAGAACGTCGTTCAGAATGTAGCCGGTCTTGATCTGACGCGTCTTTGTGAACCTGTTTTGCCGTATGTGCGGCCATGTCGCCGTAAACGGCCTGGCCGGCATCTCGACGACCGGCAGGTCATAGAACACCTCAAGATAGCCTGCGGTAATATCGATCGCCCTCTGTTGCTGCGCTGTGAACTTACCGAGCGGCAGCACGTAAAGTTTCTGGCGCTCCTGTTTCGGCCTTGTGGGATCGCTGTCCAGATACTCTTCGAATGTTTGCCCGGGCTCGTTGTGGGACGCAAGCCAGTCATCCGTCCCGGGCTTGCCCATCGCGGTGAAAAACGGCACGACCTTCTTCATCGCCTCGCGAAGCTCTTTGATCTCCTTCTTCGCCTCGCGAGCCGCCGCCATATTCGACGCAGGGCGCTCCTCGCTGCACGACAATAGTAGAAGGGCAACCAGCGATATGAAACAGATCAGACGGGCCATTTATCTGGACGGAAGCTCATAAGATTTTGCCCATGCGTGAAACTCGTCAAGGGCGTCACGGTTGGCCATCAGCCACTTGGCCGCGTTTGCATTGCCGAGCGTAGATAACACGGAATAAGCGAAAACCTTTACATACCCTCTCTGTTTCATCTCGAGCATGAACGGGAAGTAGTTCTTGGCGACGAAAGTCCCTTTCATGCCCTTGTCCTTTGGATCGAGAAATGCGATCAATCTGTCGAACCGATCAGCAAATCGATCCTCGGGGGACATTGCGGTCTTTTCCTCGTCGGCATCCGGCCCAGCCTTGTCGATGATCGCAAATAGTAGTTCGGCAGCTCCGAAATCGCCTTCGTCTTTGGGAGCCATCAGATCGAGGTTGATGACTATTTCGCCCTTCGGTCCCTTTTGCGTCGCGCCCGAGATCGTTTTATCGATCATCGATGCCGCTGTCTTCGCCCGCGGCGTCGTCATTTCAAGAGAAATGAATCTCGACGCGGCCAGCAGGGCAGGGATCTTGTATCGCGTGCCGTCGAGGATGTACGCGAGAAGAAAGTGTGGGCTCGCATATCGATAGTCGTTCTCGATCGCAAATTTTAGGACCTTCTTCGCGTCGTCATACTTTTTCTGACTGAGGTAGGTCACTCCCAGATTGAAATACACACTCGCCCGGTAGCGTCCGAAACGCTCGTCCCCTTTCAACACCTTAAGCGCGTCAAGGTAGACCTTTATCGCGTCGTCCGGTTTGCCATGTTCGTCGAGCTTGTTCGCGATCATGACATAGAAGAGCGGAAGCTCATCCGAAATGTATTTCGTACCCTTAGCAGCCCACTCCATCGCTTCCGAATTGTTTCCGCTGTCAAACAGAGATAATGCGAGTTCATACATGGCACCCACGCATTCCGGACACTCCTTCAGCACGGCGCGGTACTTCGCTATGGCCTCGGCGAATTTCTTCGCGTCGTGAAGCACGATGCCCTCACGCACGGTTTGGTTTTGCTCGGCGGTCATTTTGGCCGGGCTAAGCGTTGGCTTTCCCAGCTTCTGGCCGAAGACTGCGGAGCAAAAGACAAGTATTCCGATGGCGACGGCGCCTAAGGTCGATCTCATAATGGTCCTCCAGTTTTGTGTTTAGCGAACATTTATTTTGATGCCATGAGGTCCAAAAGGTTCCCGCGGCCGAAACTTTTAATACTCAGCCAATGAGCTCGTATAGGAAATAAAATTCCGCCGCATCTCGTCAATAGAATCACCTCCGAACTTCTCACGCATCACGTTCGCGAGAACGATCGCCAGCATCGCTTCACCTATGACCCCGGCTGCCGGAACGGCGGTGATGTCTGAGCGTTCGAACGCGGCCTCGGACGGTTCCCTGGTGATTATGTCCACGGACTGCAGTGCTTTTCGCAGCGTTGAAAGGGGCTTCATGTGACCGCGAACGCGGATCTCCTCGCCGTTCGTGATGCCGCCCTCGAGGCCGCCGGCGCGATTGGTCCTGCGGACATAGTCAGAACCGCCTGCGGTAGCGGGCGGTTGAACATTCGCTTCCAAGTCGTCTATTGTCTGCGTCAAACCACCCGCTACCGCAGGTGGTTCCGACAAGAAGATCTCATCGTGCACCTGCGAGCCTGGGCGGCCGGCGTTTGCCACGCCTTCGCCAAGTTCGACGGCCTTGGTCGCATGGATCGACATGATCGCACGGGCGATGCGGCCGTCGAGTTTGTCTTCCCACGACGTGTGCGCTCCGAGGCCGACGGGGACGCCGCGGGCGACGACCTCGTAAATGCCGCCGAGCGTGTCGCCCTCTTTTTTGGCCTCGTCGATCGCCTTGACCATCTCTTTCTGTGCCGTCTCGTCGGTACATCGCAACGGGGAATCGTCAGGGAGCGCGGCGATCTCGTCCCACTCGCGCCAGAGCGGTACGGCCTGAACGGGCCCGAGGCGGATCACGTGACTGTGGATCTCGATGCCGAAGTGTGCCAGCATTTGTTTTGCGATCGCCCCACAGGCGACTCGGGCCGCGGTCTCGCGGGCTGACGCTCGTTCTAGGATGTCGCGGAGGTCGCGGGTCTGGTACTTCTGCCCGCCGGCGAGGTCAGCGTGGCCGGGGCGTGGGCGGGTAACGGTGCGATCCGGTGCCGCATCCTCAGCAGGAGACTCGACGCTCATCGTCTGCTCCCAGTGGACGAAATCCCTGTTCTCGATAGTAAAGGCGATCGGCGAGCCGAGCGCTTTGCCGTGGCGCACACCGGAGAGGATCTCGACCTTATCGTCCTCGATCTTCATCCTCCCGCCGCGGCCGTAGCCCTGCTGGCGACGCCAGAGTTCGCGGTTGATGGCGGCAACGTCTATCGGGAGCCCCGCAGGAACACCTTCGATGATCGCGACCAGTGCCCTGCCGTGAGATTCGCCTGCTGTTGTGAATTTGAAGTACATACCTTGCTCCGAGTGTCCCACGCGTGTCCCGCCCGTGTCCCACCGCGGCGTGGGACAAATAAGTTGCCCAAGTTCAACAGTTTGCGGTCAAAATGGAGGTCTGTCCCGCCATTTTCGGAAAAAAAATTTGGGGCCGAGTGTCCCGCTGCTGTCCCACCCGTATCGTGGGACAGGTAACTGTGGTGATAAGGACACTTACGTCTGAGTTCGAGTACTGTCCCACGATTTTTGAAAAAAAATTCGCGCGGCATGTGTCCCGCTGCCGTCCCACACTCTGCGTGGGACAGGTAAGTGTTGTAATGATTAAACTTACTCGTGCATTTTGCCCCTGTCCCGCCATTTTTGAAAAAAAATTTCCGTGTGTCCGCGAAAGTCATATCCTGGCGTTGCTATAGTGAAACAACGTATCAGAATATCAACGAAATGTCAACGAATTTCGTCCACCGGTGGCCGAGCTTGTCGCCTGAAAACGATCAGCCCGATGCTCGCGATAATGAGAATTCCGCCGGCGAATGTCAGCGGCGGCAGCGTCTCGCCAAGCACGACATTTCCGATCACCACTGCGAGCAGCGGAGTGACGAGCGAGATCATCATCGCCTTTGTCGATTCGATACGGCTCAATAGCCAATAGTACAGCCAAAAGGCGATCACTGAACCGAAGATCGCGAGGTAGAGAATACAGATGATCGACATCCACGACCATTTGAATGAGAGCGGGTTGCCCTCGCGTATGAGGCTGTACGCGATGATCGGCGGCAGGCCGCAGAGCATCTGGCAAAAGACGAGTGCGGCCGGGTTGATGCCGCCGCCTTTTGCTTTGATCAATATCGAGGCCTGCGCGGCGGCATATGCCCCAACCACGATAGCCGCGCAGCCGACAAATGCAAGCCAGTTTTCGACCCGGAGCTGATCATTGAATATCACGCCCACGCCGATCACGCCGATCACAACGGCGAGCACCTTTTGCGCCGTTATGCGTTCGTCCGGAAGGAATATCCACGCGAGGACCAGACCGAATACCGTAATGGTCGCCTGGAGAACGGCCGCCAGGCCGGACGCGATATACTGCTCCGCCCAGAAGACCATCGAATAGTTGACGCCAAACTGAAGGAAGCCGGTGAGCGCGATCAGCCGCCATTCGGCTCCCGTCCTGGGCAGCCGAATATTCTGTATACGTATCACGACAAAAAGGATCGCGACCGAGATCAGGAACCTCGCCGACGAGAAGGTGATCGGCGGCAGATCGTTGAGGCCGATCTTGATAAAGATCCACGTGGTGCTCCAGATAAATGCGAGGACGAGCCAGACGACTACCTTTATCGACAGAAGTTTAGGCATTCTCGTAGAAGCTCAGGCTCGATTCGCCCTGTCTGACCACACGCCAGCGGCGAATATTACCAACCGAGTCGTGCATGTGCGATTTTGTGTGATGTTCGACGATGAGAATGCCGCCCTCTCGCAGCAGATCGCCCTTTGTCCCGAAATCGTGAATAACAAGCGAATGATCAAAATCGTACGGCGGATCGAAAAATGCGATGTCCCAGCCTGTCTTATGCTCGCGAGCTGTGAAGTTTTCGGCGTCGAGATTTAGGACGTCGGTCTGTGATTCGGGTATTTCGAGCTTGTCGAGGTTCTCTTCGATGAGGGCGCAGGCGCGTTTTGAGCGGTCAACGAAGGTCACGAACGCGACTCCGCGCGACAGAGCTTCGATGCCGATAGCTCCGGTCCCGGCGCAGAGGTCGAGGAAGCGCGTTTCGTCGTTTATCTGTGGGTTTAGGATGTTGAAGAGCGTCTCGCGAAGCCGGTCAGAGGTCGGCCGCGTCTTGCTGTCAGGCGGGCTTTTGAGAATGCGGCCGCGATAGATGCCTGCGATGACGCGCATAAGATATTTTCAACGCAAAGCCGCAAAGGAGCAAAGACGC
>CAZWSK010000048.1:7676-15388 GCA_964636445.1 uncultured Chloracidobacterium sp. | reverse complement strand
TCCCGTTTGAGGCCGTCCAGACGAATATCAACGGCGCCGCGAACATCGTGCGGGCGATACGCGAAAACAACCTGCCGGTCCGGAAAGTGATCGGCATCTCTACCGATAAGGCCTGCAAACCCATCAATGTGATGGGCATGACAAAGGCCCTGCAGGAACGCATCTTTATCGAGGCGAACCGCGATTGTCCGGACGTGATATTTAATTGCGTTCGCTACGGCAATGTTATCGCGTCGCGCGGATCGATCGTTCCCCTGTTTGTTGAGCAGATCACAAACAACCAGCCGGTAACGATCACGCTGCCTGAAATGACCCGATTTTTGCTTAGCCTCGATCGCGCTGTAGACACAGTTTTTGCCGCTGTCGAAAGCAGCGGCCGCGGCGAGACTTTCGTGCCGAAGGTCGGCTCGGCAAAGATCACTGAGGTCGCGGCAGTGCTGATGGGCGAAAAGCAGCTGCCGCTTGTTTACACAGGCATCCGTCCCGGCGAAAAGGTCCACGAGATCATGGTGTCTGAGGAAGAATGCTTCCGCACGGTGGAGCGCGGCAATTATTACGTGATACTGCCGGTGCTGCCGGAGCTGCGCGAAGGCGACGACCAGCCGCCGGCGTTGCAGATGGAATATTCATCGAAAGACAACAACCTGACGGGCGAACCGCTCGCCGCGCTTCTCGGCGATGCGAGCGCCGAGATCAAGAGGTTCCTGAGCCGCTAAGCGTATGAAGATAATGACCATTTTCGGCACGCGGCCGGAGATCATCAGGCTCAGCCTGGTGATGCGGGTCCTCGATCAGCACGCCGAGCATATAACCGTACACACCGGACAGAACTACGACGAGAGCCTGAGCGACATCTTCATTCGCGACCTCGAGGTGCGTACACCGGACGTACATCTCGGCATCAAAGCCAAAACCTTTGGCGAGCAGATCGGCCAGATCCTGACGAAGATAGACGCCGTGCTTGAGGAGCACAAACCCGACCGCGTACTGATCCTCGGCGACACGAACAGCGCTCTTACGGCCATCGCGGCGGCGCGGCGGCAGATACCTGTGTTTCACATGGAAGCGGGTAATCGCTGCTACGACGACCGCGTGCCTGAAGAGATCAACCGGCGAATAATCGATCATTCGAGCAGCGTGCTGATGCCGTACACGGAGCGGAGCAAGGAGAATCTGGTCCGCGAAGGCGTCGAGCGAGACCGCATTTTTGTAACTGGTAATCCGATCAAGGAAGTGCTCGATACCTTTGCCGACAACATCGAATCGAGCGAAGTGCTAAAGGGGCTGTCAGTTAAACCATTCGAATATTTTCTGGTGACGCTGCATCGGTCGGAGAACGTAGATCTGCCCGACAGGCTCAGCAAGATATTCGCGGGCCTCACCGAGGTATCAAAGAAGTTCGGCAAACAAGTTCTCGTTTCCGTCCATCCGCGGACAGCCGAACGTCTCGAGCAGAACGGGATCAGGCCGGACCCGAAGCAGATCAGGCTGCTCAAGGCGCTGGGCTTTTTTGACTTCGTAAAGCTCGAGAAAAACTCGCTCGCGGTCCTTACCGACAGCGGAACGGTTCAGGAAGAATGCGCGATATTCGGCATTCCGAATGTCACGCTCCGCGACGTGACCGAGCGGCCTGAGACGCAGGAGTGCGGCAGCAACATCTTGAGCGGCGCGGAAACGGCGGCTATTGTAAGCGCTGTCGAACTCGCGATCGCTCAGCCCGCGGCATGGACGGCCCCACCAGAATACCTGGCCGGCAACGTATCGCAGACCGTCAGCAAGATCGTCCTCGGCTATGTAAGCCAGCGGCGGCATTTTTCCTGATCAATGAGCGCCGACAACACGCTTTGGGTGCTGACCGAGGTCTATTATCCCGAGGAAATGTCCACGGGCTATTACCTGACATCGATCGCCGAACACCTCGCCAAATCCCGTAAAGTCAACGTCATCACCGGCCAGCCAAAACACATGGCGCGCGGCATCCGTGCTCCGAAACGGGAGACGCATAACGGTGTCGACATTTTTCGCGCGTGGGGTACGACGCTCGATAAGAATGTGATGGCGTTTCGCCTGATCAACATGCTGACGATCGGCTTATCGATCTTTCTGTACTCGCTGCGGCATTTCAAGCAGGGCGATCAGGTGCTGGTCGTAACGGCACCGCCGTCGCTTCCTGTCACAACAGCACTGGCGGCGTTGATGAAGGGCGCGTCTTACACCCTGCTTGTCCAGGATAGCTACCCGGAAATTCTTGTCGCGGTCGGCTCGGCAAAACCGGACTCGGCGTTTGTTAGTTTTGTTCACCGCGTAAACCGTTGGGTTTACAAACACGCGGCCAAGATCATAGTGATGGGCCGCGATATGAACGAACTTTTTCAAAAGAAGACCGCCGGGCTCGATATTCCAATCGTCACGATCCCGAACTGGGCCGACCTTGAAACTATCGAGCCGCTGCCGCGCGATGACAACGCCCTGTTAAAGGAACTCGCCCTCGAGGATAAGTTCGTCCTGCTTTACGCCGGGAATATCGGGCATCCGACCGATGTCGAGACGATCATTGCGACGGCAGACAGGCTGCGGGACAGGGAAGAGCTCCATTTTCTTTTCATCGGTGCGGGCGTAAAGAAAAGGTGGCTCGATGAGACGGTGAAGAAGCGAGAACTCGACAACGTAACCGTTTTGGCCTATCGGCCTCGTTCCGAGCAGACAGTGTTCCTAAACGCCTGCGACGTCGGCCTCGTCGCTCTGATAAAGGGAATGTGGGGCACGGCGATGCCGAGCCGCACTTATAACATCATGGCGGCGGGCAAGCCGATCATCGCCCTTACGGACGAGGGAAGCGAACTCGCCCGAGTGATAGACGAAGACGGCATCGGCTGGCATTTGAGGCCGGGCGACCCTGAGGCGCTCGAGAGGGCGATCCTCGGCGCTTTCGACGCTCGAGCCCACCTCGCGGCTATGGGCAAACGGGCGCGGACAGCGGCAGAGGCGAAATATTCTACAGCCGCGGCCTGTGAGGCATATAGAGAAGCTCTCGAATTGACAGCCTCGCGCCCTTCTTGATTCAATTTCCTTTTCGTTCTGAATGGTCGGCCTAAGTATCTTCATTTCTGTCTTGATAGTCTCCTTCGTCGGGGTCGCGGTTTATAGGCGCCTCGGGTTGAGGACAAACATTCTCGCCATTCCGAATGAACGCAGCTCGCACACAGAGCCCACACCGCATGGCGCAGGCATTGTGATCGTTATCTTATGCCTGCTCGCGTACGTACCGATATCTCTATATGTCGTCGGGCCATTCTCGTGGGGCTATTTCATCGGCGCGGTGCTGATCGCTGTGATCAGCTTCCTCGATGATATTAAGACGGTGCCGTTCTTTGCCCGGTTATTCGTACATAGCCTCGCGGCCATTCTGCTGATGGCCGACCTCGACACGTGGCACGGCATCACGATGCTGGGCGGGATACAGCTGGGTTGGTGGGGCTATGTGCTGACCTTCATGTGGATCGTATGGATGGTCAATTCATACAACTTCATGGACGGCATAGACGGGCTGGCCGGGCTGCAGGCGGTGATCGCCGCCGCTGGGTGGCTGATCCTCTGCCGCATTTTGGATATGCAGTCGATCTATTACTTCGGCTGCGTGATCGGAGGTGCGAGCCTTGGGTTTTTGATCCAGAATCTCAGCAGGTCAAAGATCTTCATGGGCGACGTCGGCAGTGCGTTTCTTGGGTTTACGTTTGCCGCGCTGCCGTTGCTTGGGCGAAATCTCGCAAACAAGTATCCTGACCTGCTGCCGATCGCGGCGGTGCTGTTCGTGTGGTTCTTCCTTTTCGACTCGATCGTGACGATCCTGCGGCGCCTCGTGCGCGGTGAGAAGATCTGGGTCGCTCACCGCGAGCATTTGTTCCAACGGCTCGTTAAATCGGGCTACTCGCACCGAGAGGTAACGATGATCTACGGCATTCTCGCAACGCTGCTGTCGATCACGGTGCTGCTGTCGGTGCGGTACCGCGAGGACATCAGTTTCGCCATTGCTCCGGTCGTTATCCTGCTGACCGGCGTCCTTCTATTCATCTGCTATCGCCGGAGCGCACTGAACTGATGCTGCATGCGCACTCGATCAAATTCGTCTCCTACGGCGTTCGCGTTGAGATCGCGGGTAATGATGCCGAGCTTGTGATGGAAGCCGCTGATACGGCGAGAAGATCGCTCTTGGGTAACTTCAAAGTTGTGAAAAGCGGGAAGCCGGACCAATTGTTTGAGCTTACGGCTGCGCCAGCGGGCCGGTACTTTCGCGTCGCCAAGAACGGACAGGAACTGGCAGGCGGACGTTCGCGGTTCAAATTCATTAAGTTTTTCGACACTCTCGTCCGTGTAGGAGTCGGCGAGTCGGCTCCTGAACATGTATTCCTCCACGCGGGCGTCGTCGGCTGGCGAGGAAAGGCGATCGTGATGCCGGCCGACAGCTTTCAGGGCAAATCGACGCTTGTTACAGAGCTTGTCCGGGCCGGTGCCGACTACTATTCCGACGATTTCGCTATTTTGGATGCCGAGGGCCGCGTGCACCCATTTGCGAGGCGAATATCGATGCGGGGAGTAGATGCCAAAGGCCGAATGACCCTTTATGATCATTCCGCCGAAGAACTCGGCGGCCGCCAAGGCAGGGAAGCCATACCGGTCGGAGCGATCATCTTCACGCGGTATTCTGAGAACGGCCGGTGGCGTCCTAAGTTGCTCTCACCCGGCCAAGGGGCTATGCAGGCTCTGCCGTTTACGTTAGCATTGCACACGAGGCCTGAATTTTCGCTTCGGGTCTTGAATTCAGCCGCAAGTCGTGCAATAATCGCCTCAAGTCTTAGAGGTAACGCAGAAAAATTCGCTCGTACGCTGCTCAATTTCGTTGACAAACACGGGATTTGAGTTAGAATGACCATTAAAGTTTGCATCTCTTAGGGTTTAGGTGTTTTCGCCGGCCGTAGAGGTTTGACTAACACATTACGCTGTTTGCATAATAATTTGCTTGGAGGAGAAGATGAATAATTCGAAAAATCCGGTCGCCCGGCAGAGCGGGCTGGTTGTCCAGGAAATGCCCGATGAAGTGCTCGTCTATGACATGCAGACCAATAAGGCACACTGCCTGAACCGCTCGGCGGCCACGGTCTGGAGGTCATGCGACGGCACAAAGTCTGTTGCCGACATCGTCCGCGAATTTGACGGAAAGGTCACCGAAGATTTCGTCTGGCTCGCCATTGATCAGCTGAATGAGAACAACCTGCTCGAGGCCGGCATGACGCCGCGCTTCGCGGGCCAGTCACGCCGCCAGGTCCTAAAAACGATCGGCCTCGCGTCGATGGTAGCGATCCCGCTCATCTCTTCTCTGGTCGCCCCACAGAATGCTCTGGCGAACCTTTCATGCAGTTGTACATCCGGTCCGCAGTGTGCAGGTCGAAGCGGCTGTCAGTCCACGACGGTTTGCAACGGTCAAGGCATCTGTGCTCCGGAAACTCCGCGGCCGGCCTAGGCGTTCGAATTTTCAGTCAAAGAGCAGTTGAGGCCTCGGTCTTGACTGCTTCTTTTTTTGTTGTTATCGTTCCGCTCTAATAGAATGGAGCAATCCTATAAACCTCTCGCACGGGCAGACGGTCTGGTCGTCCAGCGGATGCAGGACGAAACATTGGTCTACGATCTGGCCGCCCACCGGGCCTATTGTCTTAACGCAACAGCCGCGCAGATCTGGACGCTATGCGATAGCGCTAGAACGGTATCTGAGATCTCCCGCGCAGTTTCAGGTCGACAGAATATGGATGACCTCGTTTGGCTGGCCCTCGATCAGCTCGCTGAGTTCAACCTGCTCGACGGGCACGTACAACGATCGAATGACCGCGAATCGCGACGCCGCGTCTTGAAGACTGTCGGTCTTACCGCTCTCGTTGCTCTTCCTGCGATCTCGTCACTCGCAACGCCAAAGGATAGCCGAGCTTCATTGTCCGCCTGCATCTGCACATCAACCGCGCAGTGCCTGCAGCCGCCGTGTAAGGGCACATGCGGCCCGCTCGGCATCTGTGTGTAGCGCCATCGCGGTGGTTCGCAGATAGCATTCTCTGCTAATCTCTCCTTGTGTCAGACACGGCGACTCCCGTTATCGAAGACGAGCTTCGTTGGAACCTGCTTCAGGTCAGAATGGCCGAGACGCGCGCTGTGCGCGCTTTTAACCTCTTTCGGCGTGCGGGCTTGTCGCCGATCTTGATAAAAGGTATCGCGGCGGGGCGATATTATCCGGAAGACAGACCACGCGTTGCGATCGACACGGATCTAGCGGTTGCCGATCACGATTTTGAGCGTGCCCGGCTGGTCGTTTTGCCCCGTGCCCCTGAGGGCCTCGCGGTCGATCTGCACAGGCAATTGCGGCATCTGGATACGGTCGCGTGGGCCGACCTTTACGCAAACTCCGTCGAGTGGGAGTTGGATGGCGGCGTCATTCGAGTCCTGCGGCCCGAGGACCACCTGCGTGTGCTGTGTGTTCACTGGCTGACGGACGGCGGCAGCAATAAGGACCGCCTTTGGGACATTTACTACGCGATCGCAAACCGGCCGCGGGATTTTGACTGGCACCGAGCCCTCGACGTAGTCGCTCCTAAACGGCGCCGATGGATAGTCTGTGCTATTGGCCTGGCGCAAAAATACCTTGGCCTCGACCTGTCGGACACGCCGATAGCCGAAGAGGCTGCCAAGCTGCCGCAGTGGCTGATCGAAACCGTTGAAAGGGAATGGGCGAGCGAGACCAAATTCGTCCCGCTCGAGATCGCCGCCAAGCAGGGCGGCCTGCTCAAGCAGCTGCCCCGACGCCTGCGTCCCGACCCGATCTGGGCTACGATACAGATGAACGGAAGCTTTGACGCGAGGACCAGGTTCTTTTATCAGCTGGGGAGCTTCTTTGCGCGCATACCGGCGTCGTATCGGCGGGTGTTTGGGAGACGTTGAGTTCTTGTCGTTTTGCAGGCAAACGCCCCGCAGAGACGCAAAGCGGCAAAACAGGTGAAAACAGTGGGAAAGATAACTTTATCGATCGAGGCAGCCATCGCAGGCGGCAGTATTTCGCTCATCCGTGACGGCGAGGAGATCGCTCATTGGATCGGCACTGGCACCGTCTCGAAGGCCGAGGACCTGCTCGCCGACATCGACCGGTTGATGTGTGAAAACGATATTCGGCGGTCTGAGTTAAGCCTCGTCGCGGTCTCGGCCGGGCCGGGCAGTTTTACGGGCATTCGAATCGGCATCGCGACCGCCCTCGGCATTAAGAACGGCCTCGGCATCGAGATGGCGAGCGTGTCGGCGTTGGAGGCGATGGTGTTTGCGTCGCGTCTGACCGAGATGGTCACCGCGGCCGCTCCGGTCGGTCGCGGGTCGGTTTGTATTCAGGAATTCGATAAAGGCTCATCTATCGGACCGCCACGTGTAATTTCGGAGAGCGAACTAGCCGATCACGCCCGCGGGAAATTGCTCGACGTTGACACTCTGGAGTTCAGTCTCGCTCATGCAGTTGGTATATTGGCCATAGAACGGCGGACCGTCGTGCCTCCCATTTTCCTGAGCAAAAACGCGTGAGTTATGAGCACCTCAAGCGAAACCGAATGCCGCGTCCGCCCCGTCGATAGTTCTCACATCGGCGACCTCATCCGCATCGCCGAGGAAACCAATCTCAGCCCTTGGTCCGC
>CAZWSK010000048.1:0-7576 GCA_964636445.1 uncultured Chloracidobacterium sp. | reverse complement strand
TGGCTCGAGGTCAGGGAATCGAACGCCTCGGCAATTCGATTTTATGAGCGTAATGGCTTTGAGCGTGTCCAGACGCGAAATCACTTTTACACCGATCCCGTAGAAAATGGACTTATGATGAGGAAGCACCTGTCGGAACTGGAATCGAAAGACCCTTGATAATTTACATCGTTAGGACTAGAATGAGGTTAAGCCCGGGTTACAGACCATCACGGCCTCCGGGCCCTAAAACTTTGACAAGTGAGGACTATTAACGCTATGGACATGTCAACTGCTGATCCGGTGAGAGACGAATTGCTGAAAAGCAATCAAATGTTTAGAGATCTGGTACATCAGCATGAGGATCTGGAAAAGAGGCTGGACGAACTGGTCCACTTATCATATCCAAGCGACGACGAACAGCTTGAGGAGGTAACACTCAAGAAGAAAAAACTCGCGATCAAAGACGAGATCTACTCAATGATCAACCAGCACGCGGTTTCGCATTAGGGACCAAAGGCTGGTTAAGTTTTTTTTCGACCGCGGCTTCCGGACCTAACGGTCCGTGAGTCGCGGTTTTGCTATTTGGGACAACCCGACTGGCCGGCCAGGCTGTATCCGTAGAGTGAAGTGTTCGTTCCGATCAATACGAGGCTGCCTGCCGAGGAAGGGTCGGCCGATACAAACTCATCATGGCCAAGGACTATTTGGCCCGCCGGCCGGCCGCTTTCCAAATAGGTGAGAACGGCACCGTGTTCGTCGAGCGATGTCGTCACCGTGTAGGCATCGTCGAGCGTCGCCGAGTGAGCCGCGCGGCCGGCTAGGCGGCGTTTCCATCTGACGCTACCGTTATTTGCGTCGATGCAATAGACAAAATTGTCATGTGAGAGCGCGAGAATGTCGCCGTTCGACGAAGAGATCCGCGAGATCCGCCCCCCGCTGCGGAAACGCCAGTTGCTGTGTCCGTCAGATGATAACGATGTCAGGTTGCCCCTTTCGTCACCGACAATGAGCGAACCATCAGGCGTCACCGCCAAGGCCGTAACATTGAACGGCATTTTTCTGACCGACTCGATCTCGCCATTAGCCAGGTTAAGCGTAAATACCTGCTGTGCGATCGAACCGACATAAAGCCTGTCAGTGCCGATAGCCGGAGTTCCCGCAAAGCCCGCTGCGATCTCGCGCCGCCACTTGACGCCTCCCTTATCGTCGAGCAGCTGAACGACCCCGTTCGCCGAGACGATCACAAGCAGGCCCTTGAGGCTAGAGATGTAGTGGCGTTCGGCACCCGGCAGCGGAATTGTGCCGGCGACGATGCCTGTATCACGGCTGACAAAGCGCAAAACGCTCGTCTTCTCAACGCCCGAGGCATTTGTTGCTAAATATATCAAAGACTCGCCGACGAGAATATTCGAAGCGATCTCACCCCCGAATTCGGCCGACCAGACGGGCTTTCCATCGAGTGAAAATGAGCCCAACCGCCCTCCGTCGAAACCCGCGTATGACCGACCGCCCTCCGTCGCGAGCTGACTGACCGGCGCCTCCGCCGTGACCGCCCAGCACCGCGCCATATCGAGCTCCTCGCTTGGCTTCGCCTGTGCCGTTGCGAACGCGGTTAGCGCGACAGTCAGCAGTATCGACATCAGGGTTCTGAGAACTGAAATGCGGGACATTTTTCGTCGTCGCGGCAGGTGCTAGAAGCGATTTTAGCACACGGCGAATATCGTGATATATTGATGCCTACGCACAACAATTGGTTTTAGGCGAATTTACACAAGAGAGGAACCACTATGTCATTTAATAAGATCATTATCGTCGGAAACCTGGGCCGTGATCCGGAACTCAGGTACACGCCGCAGGGCACCGCGGTTTGCAGCTTTACCCTCGCGACAAACGAAAGGCGCCGGGACAAGTCGGGCGAATTCCAGGACATCACCACTTGGTTTCGTGTCACGCTGTGGGGCAACCAGGCCGAGACGGCATCAAAGTATCTGGCAAAAGGCCGGCCCGTCTACATTGAAGGGCGTCTGCGGGTCGAGGAGTGGACCGATCGCGATAATAACAATCGTTATACCCTCGAAGTGAACGCTACTGACATGCAGTTCATAGGTTCGCGTCAGGACTCGGGAGAATACAGCGGAGGCGGGCAATCGCATGACGAGCCTGCGTATAGCGGATCATCGTCCTCATCAGCGAGCTCGTCAGGGACGGCCGCACCGGCCGCCGCGTCGCCGGCTCCGGTTACGCCGGCACCGGCAGATGACGATATCCCGTTCTAGACAAAAACGCCCATTTTGCGGAACTTCTGATAGCGGTTATCGAGCAGAGTTTTCGCGTCAAGCCGTGAAAGGTCGTCGATGTGTCGTGATAGAGTTTTCCGTAGATCGTCGCAGATCGCCTGAAAGGCTTTCTGCGACATTTCATCTTCTGTCGGCATAGTCCACGCGACAGGTTCGGCGATTATCTCGTCGATGATGTCGAATTTTTTGAGCTCGTCAGCGGTCAGTTTCAATCCCTCGGCCGCATCCGGGGCCTTCGCCGCATCTTTCCACAGGATCGCCGCGCAGCCCTCAGGGGTGATCACGCTGTAGACGGCATTCTCCATCATCAGGACCCTGTCGCCGATTCCTATCGCCAAGGCGCCGCCCGAGCCGCCCTCGCCGATCACGACGACAACGATCGGCACTCTGAAGCCCGCCATCTCGCGAAGGTTAAAGGCGATAGCCTCCGCCTGGCCGCGTTCCTCTGCGTCTATGCCCGGATACGCTCCGGGCGTGTCGATGATGGTCACGATCGGACGTCCGAACTTCTCCGCGAGCTCCATCACACGCAACGCCTTCCGGTAGCCTTCCGGCTTCGACATCGCAAAATTCCGATGCCGCCGCTCATTGATGTCACGCCCTTTCTGCTGTCCGATCACGCAAACCTCTTTGCCGTCGAGCCGCGCGAAGCCCGTGATCATCGCCGGGTCGTCCGCGTACCGCCGATCACCGTGGACCTCGACAAAGTCGGAAAATACCGTATTCAACAAGTCCATCGAATACGGCCTGTCCGGATGGCGTGCAAGTTGAACGCGTTCAAATGCGGTGGTCGGCATATGAGCTATGATAGCGTTTACGACCTACTGTAACCACTCGACAGAGCACCCGCGCTCTTCTAATTGCCGCTGCAGCTCTCGGCTGCCAGCTATCGCGGGACTCGCAGCACGCAGTTGGACGCGAGTATCGCCCGCCGGAACGTCGAGTACCACTCCACATTGGCCACGGTCTCTCTCGAGCAGAATGTGCAGCGATTCGAAGAACGCTGTCGAATCACCATTGAGCCTCGGCACGGTAATACGAACCTCGCGGGCACCTTTCACCGCTTCGTCAGCAAGCGAACTCACGCTGTCGACACGCAACGTTGGCTCCTGTCCCTCAGCAGCCTCGATCGAGCCTTCGGCGATGATCAGCTCGTCGTCCTTGAGCATCGGCAGCAATTCCGGCAGGTCGCGGCCGAAAACGATGCCCTTGATGCCGCCCGAGCGGTCCTCGAGCCGGAACGTGCAAAACCGGCTCCCGCGCTTGCTCACTCTGATCTGACACATGCTCAGCATGCCGGCGAGACGTATCTTCTCGCCGGGCTGCAGATTACCGGTTTCCGCGATGGGCTTGAACCGGTCGGCCAGCAGCGACTGATAGCTGTCGATGGGATGCGTAGAAAGGTAAAAGCCAACGGCTGCCTTCTCGCGGGAGCCGAGCTCGCCGCGGTCCCAAGGCGTTGCCTCAGGCAGATCGTCAGTGACCGTATCCGTCTCTGCCGCCGCCCCGAACAGTCCGCTCTGCCCGCGTAGCCGATCCTCCGCCATTCGCTGCCCTTGCACGAGGGCTTTCTCGACAGCTGCGAAATTGCGAGCACGCCACGACGCAATGTCCTCACCCGCCGGCATCAGCGAGTCAAATGCGCCGGCACAGATGAGACTCTCAAGCCCGCGCCGGTTTAATGCGCCCGTGCCCAGCCTTCCGCAGAAATCGAAAAGGGAAGTGAACTTGCCCGTCTTCCTGGCTTCGACTATCGCCTCGACGCTTGACGCGCCCATGCCCTTGATAGCAGTCAGGCCATACCGCACGGCGTCGCCTACCGGCGTAAATCCGTCACCGCTCTCATTTATATCGGGCGGCAGCAGGCTCAGGCCGAGCGACCGCAGCTCGGTCGTATATTTGTAGACCTTCGCACTATCGTCGGATTCATGTGACAACACCGCAGCGTAAAAATACGCGGGATAATGCGCCTTGAGATACGCCGTCCTAAAAGCGAGCACCGCGTACGCCATCGAGTGGCTGCGGTTGAATCCATAGTCGGCGAACTTCGCCATCAGATCAAAGATCTCTTTGGCCGTCTTTTTAGGGATGTTTCTCTCGACGGCCCCGCTCACAAACGTCTCCTCGTGAACGGCCATCTCCTCGACCTTCTTTTTGCCCATCGCGCGGCGCATCAGGTCAGCCTGTCCAAGCGAATAGCCCGCCAACTTCTGCGCGAGCTGCATGATCTGTTCTTGATAGACCAATACGCCGAAGGTGTTGCCGAGAATATCCTCCATCTCGGGCAGTATGTACTCGACCGGCTTGATACCGCGATGACGGTCGATAAAATCATCGATCATTCCGCCGTCGAGCGGGCCGGGCCGATAGAGGGCGTTCAACGCGGACAGGTCTTCAAGTTCCTTTGGCCGCAGCCGGCGGCACATGTCCTGCATGCCCGATGATTCGAACTGGAATATCGCCTCGGTGCGCCCCTCGCCAAAAAGCTGCATCGTCTTTTCGTCGTTGGTGGGGACCTTGGTCCAATCGATGTCGATGCCGAGCCGTTCCTTGATCGAGGCGAGCGTGTCCGCGATCACCGTGAGCGTCGTCAGCCCGAGAAAATCCATCTTGAGCATCCCGACCTTTTCGAGATCGCCCATCGGATACTGGCTAGTGAATTCGTCCTTGTCCGTCGTCTTGACGGGAACCAACTCGTGCAGCGGTTTCGGACTGATGACGACGCCCGCCGCGTGAACTGAGGTGTGCCGCGAGCAGCCCTCGAGCTTGAGGGCGAGGTCGATCAGTTCCTTTGTCGCTTTGTCGCTGGTGTAGGCTGCGGTCAATTCAGGAACGGTCTTCAGCGCGTCGGAGATGCTGACGTTTCGCCCACGTATCGGCGGCGGTATCATCTTGGCGATCTTCTCGACCGCGCCGAATTCCATTCCTAGCGCACGCCCGACGTCTTTGATCGCCGCCCGCGACGCCATCGTTCCAAAGGTGATGATCTGACAGACCGATTCCTGCCCGTAGAATTCGGTCACGTATCTGATGACATCGCCGCGGCCGCGAATGCAGAAATCGATGTCGATATCGGGCATCGAGATACGATCAGGATTTAAGAACCGCTCAAACAGAAGCTCATGCTGTAGCGGATCTACGTCCGTGATGCGCATGCAGTAGGCAGCAAGCGAACCTGCGGCCGACCCGCGCCCCGGCCCGACCGGAATGCCTTGCTCACGGGCGTATCGAATGAAATCCCAGACGATCAAAAAATACCCCGAAAAGCCCATCCGCTGGATGGTCGCGATCTCGATGTCCAGCCGTTCGCGATATTCATCGATCGAATGGACCAAGGTGCCGTCCGCGATGCGTGGCTGCCATTCCTCTTGGTTTCGCTCTTCGAAACCGTCGTTAAGGACCTTTACGAAATATTCGTCCGTCGTCATTTCCGCGATCGGGATCGGGTAGTCGGGAAGCTGGCGTACGTCGTCACCCTGAGGTATCTCGAGGTCGCACATCTCGGCGATCTTCACGGTGTTTAGAAGAGCTTCGGGCACCTCCGCGCCGAAGATCTGCCACATTTCCTCTGCGGAGCGAAGATATCGGGTGGCATCCGGCGTTCGGCCCGTGTCGACAAGAGTTCGACCGTCGCCGATGCATAGGAGCAGTTCCTGCGCTCGTGCGTCTTCCGGCAGAAGATAATGAACGTCATTAGTCGCGACAAGATCGATTCCGGCGTTCTTTGAAAGACTGATGGTATCGGTTACGACCTTGCGGCGTGTGTCATCAGTGCCTTCACTGATCTCAAGGAAGAAATTGCCTCCGCCGAACACCTCTTCCAGCTGTTTTGCGTTCTCGAGAGCGCGAGAAACGTCTCCGGAGGCAAGATAATGGCCCACCGGGCCCGTGAAGCCGCCCGAAAGCCCGATCAATCCCTCAGAGAACTTTGCCAAGAGGTCCAGATCGATGCGGGGCCGATGGTAAAAACCGTCCGTAAAAGCCTTTGACGATAATGCAACGAGGTTTTGATAGCCCTTGTAGTCGCGGGCGAGCAAAATTAGGCTGTAATAAGGCCGTTCGCCTGCGCCCACAGAGCTGGATCTTTCTGAACAGCTGCCGTAGACGAGATTCGCCTCATATCCGATGATCGGCTTTAGGCCCGCGTAGCTTAGGGTGTTGTAGAAAGCGACAGCTCCGTACAGATTGCCGTAATCCGTGATCGCGCAGGCCTTTTGTTCCAGCTCCTTAAGCCGGGCGACCAAGGGCTTGAGTTGGACGGTGCTTTGCAACAGGCTATAATCGGTATGCAAATGCAGGTGAACAAAGTCTTTTTCACCAAATTTTACCGGTTCTCGGGCCGCCATATATGAAGAAAGTTTATCTCGAAACCTTTGGCTGTCAAATGAACGTCTCCGATTCGGAGCGCGTCTCGACAACATTGGCTCGGGACGGTTTTGAGATGACCGCGGACGAGGAAACTGCGGACGTCGTTATCTTCAATACATGCTCTGTCCGCGAGCGCGCTGAACATAAACTCTACACGAGAGTCGGCCAGGTGCGGCATTCGGGCCGCAAAAAGCCTGTCGTCGGCGTGATGGGCTGCGTCGCACAACTCGAGGGCGAAACGCTTTTCAAAAAGATCGGCGGCGTCGATTTCGTCTTGGGCACTCGGGCCGTTGGACGCATCTCAAACGCTGTAAACGCAACACTTACAGGCGAAAAACAATACCTAGACGTCGGTGAAAGGGAAGACGAGTACGACTGGACGGTCGCGGATACGCATCGGCATTCTCCGTACGTGGCTTTTCTGCCGATCATTGAGGGCTGCAATAAATTCTGCACTTACTGTATCGTCCCATTCTCTCGGGGCAGGGAACGGAGCCTGCCGGCCGCGGAGATCATCAGGCAGGTACTGGAATTACGTAGAAACGGCGTTAGGGAAATTCACCTAATTGGTCAAAACGTTAATAGTTACCGGCCCGATACTGACGCAGGACTGGAAGAGTTCAAGGGGAAGTACCCGTTCTCACGTCTCCTACGCGCCGTTGCCGCGACGGGCATAGAACGGGTCAAGTTTACCACCTCATTTCCCCGCGATTTTCGCGATGACATCGTCCAGGCGATCGAAGAGAACGAAAACCTGTGCAATTGGGTCCATCTTCCAGTCCAGTCGGGGAGCGACCGCGTGCTTAAACTAATGAAACGCGGCCATACGATCGCTAAATACAAAGCGAAGATCGACCGCATCAAGGCTTCGCACCGTGATATCGCACTGACAACAGACATAATTGTCGGGTTTCCGGGCGAAACGGAGG
>CAZWSK010000047.1:0-15726 GCA_964636445.1 uncultured Chloracidobacterium sp. | reverse complement strand
CCACGAGGTTTACTTCGGACGTTAGGCCGAATTCTTTGGGCGTCAGGCCAAACTGCGTGACCGTCGGCCTCTGGCCAGCAGCGACGAGCCGTGCGGTCACATAGCGGCCGATAAAACCGGTGCCGCCCGTCACGAGGACCCTCTCGAACGGCATCTGCATGTGTCTTATTTGGTTTCCGTCAGGAAGGCCCGGTACCAGTCGATCGTGCGCCTCAGGCCCTCGTCGATCGAGAACTCAGAGCGCCAGTCGAGCACCTGTCGGGCCTTGTCCGCACTGAGGTACTGGTGCGGTATCTCGTTCTGGGCCTCGCCGAGTATCGTCGGTTCGAGATCGGTACGGCCAACCAGCTCGAGCACCTTTCGAGTCATATCGAGTACCGTTAACTGGACCTCATTGCTGAAATTAAAGGCGTGGCCTTTCAGTGAGCTGTCGGCCGCCAACTTCTCGGCGAGGCCGATATACGCGGCGGCAGCGTCCTCTACGTAGAAATAGTCCCGGATATAGGTACCGTCGCTGCGGATCACCGGCGATTCGCCGCGAATGGCCGAGCGTATAGTCCCCGGAATAAGCCTGTTCCAGTTAAGATCCCCGCCACCAAACAGGTTGCCGCAGCGGGTGATCGTGACCGGCAGCCCGTAAGTATACGCGTAGCTTTGCGATATCAGGTCAGCGCAGGATTTGCTGACATCGTAAGGGTGCCGGCCCTGAAGCGGCGCGTCTTCACTGTATGGAAGTTTCTCGTGCGTACCGTATGCCTTATCGGAAGAGGCGACCACTACTTGCTCGATCAGAGAAGATCGGCGTGCCGCCTCTAACAGGCACCACGTGCCCTCAATATTTGCCTCAAAGGTGGAGATCGGTCCTCGATTTGCGGTCCCGACTATCGTCTGAGCAGCGGCGTGGAACACCGTTTTGACCTCGTATTCATTGAGGACACGCTCCATCAGGTCGAGGTCGGTCAGATCACCGCGCACGACCGTCGTTCCGTGAACGGTGCCGCTTGTTAGCAGTTCCGACTCCGGCACCCAATCTCGGATCAGGACGACCACGTCGGCACCCCGTTCATTGAGGGCACGAGTAAGCCAGCTGCCGAGCAGGCCTGTGGCCCCGGTGACGAAAACGCGGCGGTCGAGCCAGAATTTATTATCAGGTCCAGTGGTCATAGCTCTATTTCCAGACTTTCCATTCCGCGGTGCCTTCTTGCCACATCTCGTCGAGCATCTTCCATTCGCGATAGGTGTCCATCGGCTGCCAAAAGCCTGTGTGAGGGAACATCATCAATTCGCCGTCCGCGGCGACCTGCTGAAGCGGCTCGCGTTCGAGGATCAAGTCCTCGTCGTCATGCAGATATCGCTCAATGAATTCGGGCTCAAGAACAAAGAAGCCTCCGTTTATAAAGCTCTGTGTTACCTGCGGTTTTTCGGCGAATGCAACAACCTGATCGCCGTCAAGTTCGAGTTCGCCAAAGCGGCTGGGCGGCCTGACACCCGTAACCGTAGCGAGCTTTCCGTGTTTCTTATGAAATTCGAGCAGCGCACGGATGTCGACACTTCCGAGCCCGTCCCCGTAGGTCAGGCAGAAGGTCTCATTGCCCAAATGTTCCCGGATACGATAAACACGAGCTCCGGTCTGGGCCTTTTCTCCGGTCTCTATAAGCGAGACGGTCCAGTCGTGCGGTCCGTTTCCGTCGCCGAGCGTCTTAACGGAACGGCCGGCTCCCAATCGGACCTCGAGGTCGTTATTGCGAACTTCAAAGTTCCGAAAATAGTCCTTGATCGCGATCCCGAGATAGCCGAGGCACAGCACGAACTCGCTCAGCCCGTGGTGGGCGTAGATCTGCATGATGTGCCACAGAATGGGACGCCCGCCGATCTCTACCATCGGTTTAGGAAGCGTCTCGGTGTGTTCTCTTAGTCGGGTGCCTTGTCCGCCGCAAAGGATCGCAACTTTCATATTGTGACCAAACGACGATTCTACAATGCCAATGTCAGGTTTGCCATAGCGAATCGTAGAATTTGACGACCTTTTGGGCTGAGCGTGCGGCGTCGAATCTGTCCCTAGCGGTTGCGGCTGCAGCTCTTCCGAGCAATTCCCTTTTGGCCGTGCCGAAGATCAGTTCTTTTACGGCTACGGCCAGTGCGTCGTCATCATTAGGCTCGATAAGCAGGCCGTTACGTTCGTGCTCCAGGGCCTCCGGAATAGCGCCGACGCGAGTCGCGATGCACGCCCGGCCCAAGGCCATGGCCTCGACAAGTGATATCGGTAAACCTTCCTGCGTGCTAGCCAGAACGAAAATGTCCGCCGCCGCTACGATGCTTAGCACGTCCCCGCGGTTCGGGCCGATGTCTTCGGGCGATAGAAGGCGAAACGAACTGCCTAGACCGTATTCATCCAGCCTTTGGCTGAGGCCTGCCGACGTTGAGGTGCCTAGCCAGAGAAATGTAAATTTGACGCCGTCGTTCTTGAGGATCCTAAGGGCTTTCAGAACAGTCCAGCAGCCTTTTCGCTCAATAAACTGGGCACTCGTGACTATCAGAGGCGAACCGGCGTCGATGCCCAACTTGCTTCGAACCGCATCGGCGTCTAGCCGGACCGCGCCGATCTCTTCCGGCTCAAATCCTGAATGCGCGACCTTGATGGCATCGAACAGCCCAGCCGGAATGTAAGGCGTTATGCCCTTTTTCGCGTCCTCGTTCGATGCCATCAGATGAAGCCGCGGGCGTCGGCCGATCAGACGCCCCTTCAAACGCCAGATCAGCGATCGAAGGCCTGCGGCCGGGGGCATAGCGGTGTGAAGAGTCATCACGACGTTCGTCAGCTTTGAAAGCCGATAGAGCGGCCTGAAGGACTGCCAAAAGCCCATGTCGATGTGGACTATTGTGTTTTCCAAGCCGGGTTTGCCTGCGATCCTATCGACCAGTGCTGACTCAGAACGCCATAGGTCGTAGCGGCGGCGGACGCGGCCGGCGATGCCTCTTTCCCCCAGCATCGAGGGCGCTTGATCGAGGAACTCGTACGGAACGTCGATGCTGTCAAGATAATCGAGCAGCGTGCGATCGGAGTCGGCGGGGAGCATAGCGGAGACATCGTACTTCCCTTTCGCCGCCTTCATCAGCGACAGGAAATAGATCTGAGCGCCGCCCCATTCGCGGTAGTTCCAGACGTAAATTATGCGACCTTTTTTCAAACGAAAAGTATAGATCAGGGGGAGAATATTTTTGTTATTGAAAATGTGAAACGTTTCACATTTTAGAGTGTGAAACGTTTCACATGTTTCCAAAAAACCCGTCTTGTCGAGTCAAAACGGTACTTTGGTCGAAGGTCTTTCCGCTTTGTCGCGGGTGCTCACCCCACATTGGTCGAATATAAACCTGAGATTGGTCGAAGGTCATTTTCATTAATTGTCTCTACCAAACTGGCCGTTTTGGAGCCGAGGGCCGGACCGTGCGTCCTGCGTCAATAGCGTGAATCGCGACTAGGTATGTGAACTGCGTCAGACGTCCACAGTTTCGTCGCGGTACACCTCGACGAGCGACGGCTCAGGCTGTTCGCGCCCCCATTTTCGTTCGAAATTACGGCCGATCAGGTATCTTACAAAAAAAACGGCGAACGCCGCGTAGCCGAGTAGAGTGCTCGGAGCGCTCGCGGTGGTCGTGTTGAGCCGACGGCGGAGGCTGTGAACGTGATACGGATCGAGAAACAACGCCCGAAATGCCTGGCCGACCGACATCTGAGAGATGCGCGGCGGCAGGTCGTTAGGTTTGCAAAATACGCGAGCGTGCGGGTCGATGAGCAGCGTCCAGCCGAGGCGACGCATGCGAGGCGTGTATTCGGCGTCGCCGAATTGCGGATAGCGTTTGGCGTCCATCAGGCCGGCTTCGCGGACAGCTTCGGTTGGAAACAAGACGCAATTGCCGACGATGAGGCCGACGCGGAAGGGCCGCGGCGGCAGCGTGTTGACGGTCTGCTGTACCCAATGGCGCAGGCCGCCCCAAGAGAGTTTCCATTTCGAACCGACCTGGAAGACGCGCTTGCGATCCTCCCAATCGATGAGAACGGCGCCGACGACGGAACGAGGTACGGCATGGGCCGTTCGCAGCATCGATTGTAGAAACGATCGGTCGAATTCCGAATCGTTGTTGATCGCAAGGATAAAGTCAGGATCGTGCGGCAACGCCGCGGTTAGCCCCGCATTCATGCCGCCCGTGTACCATAAACTGCCGTTGCCTCGCACGATCTCAACGTCCGGGAATTCGCTGCGTAAGGCGTCGGCGGTACCGTCGGTCGAACCGTCGTCAACGACTATTATGTGAAGGTCAGTGCCGGAAAGATCGGCGTTGAGGAGACTTCGCAGGCAGCCGAGCGTGAGTTCCCTGCGGTTATGGACCGGCGTGACGACCGCGATCTTGACGTTGCTCATCGATAGGTCAGTAATCGATCTCGAGATGCCGCACGGCGTGCAGGTCGGCGGAGACCATCAGGTGGACCAGTTCGCGGAATGTCGTTTCGGCCTTCCAGCCCAGCATGCGTTCGGCCTTGCTCGCGTCGCCGATCAAGAGGTCAACCTCGGTCGGACGAAAATAATTCGGATCGACCGAAACGACCGACTGTCCGGTACTCAAGTGATCGGATGATGCCCCGACCGCTTGTTCGAACCGGCTTTTATCGATCGATGCGATGGTGCCCTCCTCATCGGAGCCTTCGCCGGCCCAGTCGAGTGTGATACCGATAAAGCCAAACGCCTCGGCGGCGAACTCCCGAACCGTTTGCGTCTCACCTGTCGCGAGTACGAAGTCCTCGGGTGTGTCGTGCTGGAGTATTCGCCACATGCCCTCGCAGTACTCCGGTGCAAAGCCCCAATCGCGTTTAGCGCTCAGGTTGCCGAGCTTCAGAGACTTCGCCTGTCCGGCCGCTATGCGGGCAACCTGGCGAGTGATCTTGCGGGTGACGAAGGTCTTACCGCGTCGCGGCGATTCGTGGTTAAAGAGAATACCGTTTGCCGCAAACGTGTCGTACGCTTCGCGATGATTGACGATCGACCAATAGGCGAAGAGCTTTGCGACACCGTATGGCGAGCGAGGGTAGAACGGCGTTTCCTCGGTCTGCGGAACCTCCTGGACCTTTCCGAAAAGCTCAGATGTCGAGGCTTGATAGAACCGAACCTTGCTGAGGCCCGTTTCGCGGATCGCGTCAAGGAAGCGCAGCGTGCCCAGGCCGTCGACCTGCGCCGTGTAGTCGGGCAGGTCGAATGAGACCTTCACATGACTCTGCGCGGCGAGATTGTAGATCTCGTCGGGTGCGATCTTTTCCAGCAGGCGGTTGAGGCTGCTGGTGTCGATTAGGTCTCCAAAGTGCAGGAACAGGCGTTTATCGAGGATCTCAGGGTCGCGATAGAGATGGTCAATGCGGCCCGTGTTGAATGAGCTCGACCGGCGAATGACGCCGTGGACCTCGTAGCCTTTTTCGAGAAGTATCTCGGTGAGATAACTCCCATCCTGGCCGGTTACGCCTGTGATCAGTGCCTTTTTCATCTTCGCGTTCAGTTGGCAGTGCGCATCGCACTGGAATCGTTCTCGGGCTGCTCGCGATACCACTTGTAAACGGCCGCGAGTCCGTCCGCAAGCTCGATCTTGTGGTGCCAGCCGATCTCGTGGATGCGCGTCACATCGAGCAATTTTTGCGGCGTGCCGTCGGGCAATGACGTGTCCTTCTCGATCTCACCCTCAAACTGCACGATATCGCGGATAAGCTCGGCGAGCTCGATTATCTTCACATCGCTGCCGGTGCCGACGTTCAGGTGCGATATGCCTTTGCCGTACACGTCTTCGGAGTCGATCTGCTCGATCGAGAAACGTATCGCCGCCGCCATGTCGTCGACATGCATGAATTCACGCCGCGGCTCGCCGCTGCCCCAGATCGTCACGCTCTCGGCGCCCGCAACCTTGGCCTCGTGAAATTTACGCAGCAGGGCCGGGATCACGTGCGACGTTTGGAGATTGAAGTTATCTCCCGGGCCGTACAGATTCGTTGGCATCAGGGAAAAGAAATTACAGCCGTGCTGGCGGTGATAGCTCTCACACAAACTGATGCCGGCGATCTTCGCGATGGCGTACGGCTCGTTGGTCGGCTCGAGAGGGCCTGAGAGCAGCGATTCCTCGCGGATCGGCTGTGGGGCGAATTTAGGATAGATGCACGAGCTGCCGAGCAGGACAAGCTTTTCTACGCCGCTCTTGAATGACTCATGCACCAAGTTCGCCTGGATCATCAGGTTCTGGTAGGAGAAGTCCGCGCGGTAGGTGTCATTTGCGAGGATGCCGCCGACCTTGGCTGCCGCAAGGACCACGACCTCGGGCCTGGCGTCGTTGAAGAACGCGCGTACCTGCGCCTGATCGATCAGATCGACCTCTGAGGATGTCGGTGTCAGCAGATGCGTGTAGCCGGCAGAGGCCAGATCGCGCACTACTGCGCTGCCAACCAAGCCGCTTGCTCCGGCAACAAAGACTCTCTTATCCAGCATGATGTTCGCTACTCTTCGTCGGCAGAATTATATGTGCTCCGATGATAATAGCTTTGGTAGTAGTAGTAGTTGTCCTTTGTGTTCAGGTTGACGTTGTTCAGAACGACGCCGAAGACCTTTGCACCGATCTCGCTCAACAGCTGCCGCGACCGCTTCACGACCTGACGCGAGCTCTTGCCCGAGTGCACGACGAGAATTACACCGTCGACCATTGACGCGATCAAGACGCCGTCGGTGAACGACGCGATCGGCGGCGAGTCGACGACGACGTGCGTAAATTTGTTCTGCAAAGCACGCAGAAGATTTGCCATCTGCTCGGAACCGATCAGCTCGGCCGGATTCGGCGGTATCGGGCCTGACGTAAGCAGATAGAGCTTCGTTCCCTCATCCTGGCGAACAGCCTCATCGATGTCAGCGTCGCTAAGTTCGCTGGCGAGCAGCGTGCTCAGGCCGAGTCCGTTGCCGATGCCAAAAACGCTGTGCAGACGCGGCCGCCGCATATCGGCGTCGATGATGAGGACCTTTGCACCGGTCTGGGCAAGGCTGATCGCTGTATTGGTCGCGGTCGTAGTTTTGCCCTCTGACGGAAGGCTCGACGTGATCAGCAACGATTTCGGGGCGTGCCCTGCCGTCGACAACAGGATCGACGTTCGCAGGTGCCTGTATGCCTCGGCCAGCGACGAGCGCGGGTCCGCGGAGATCAGAAGTGGCGACGTCGGGTCGACCTCCTCGGACTCATTCGAGCCGACGAGCAGAAGCTTGCGCTTCGGCATCGAGTCGATCGTAGGTATTGCCGCGAGTGCCGGTAACTGGAGATAATTCTCGATCTCCTCGGTCGTTCGGATCGTGTCGTCGAGATACTCAAGGAACAAGGCGAGTCCCATCCCGAACAGAGTCGAAAGGAACAAGGCTGCCAGCACTGTCATAGCACGCCGCGGGCCGACCGGAAGGTCCGGCGGAATCGCAGGTTCGATAACGCTGATATTGTTGTCCGATCCCTGCGAGGCAATGTCGTTGCCGCTGACCTGTTTGCGAAGGTTGTCGAGAAAGCCCTTGTTGGTATCGATATTCTGCTGGAGCAGCTTGATATTGACCGCGCCGCTGTTCTGGCTCTGGGCCTCGTTGTACTGCTTGTTGAAGTCGACGCGAAGTTTCTCTTCTTTGTCCTTAGCGGCCAGGTATTTGGTCCGCAGGTTGTCGAGCAGGCTCTTTGTGGTGCGTTCGCGATAGGATTCGAGCTGCGTCCTGAATTTCGCTACGACAGTGTCGATAGAGTCTTCGTAGCTCTTGATCTGCGCGTCAAGCTCGCGGATCTCAGGTGCTCCTTCCTGAAATTCCTGCAGCTTCTGAGCACGCGTTTGCCGCAGGTCGGCGATCTTCTTGAGCGTATCCGATTGGTAGGCACGGATATTATTTTCCTGCTCAGTAATGTACCGTGCGCTTAGCTCATCCACCATCGATTTGACCTTATCGGGGGAATTAGCAACGGTCAGGAACTGCGCTTCTGCGGTCTTGCGGTCGTTCTCGGCGACAAGCAGGTCTTTGTTCAGGCCGGCGAGACGTTCGATAACGATGGTTTGCTCGCCGGTCGTCTTAAGGATGCCCTCGCTCTCGGTGAGCTGAACGAGTTTCTGCTCGTCGTTTTGTATCTCACTCTGCAGAGTGGCGATACGCTCCTGGAGAAAGTCGTTCGTCTTACGGCTAGTGCCTGAGCGCTTTTCCTGATTTTGATTGGTAAACGTCTCGGCAATACCGTTTACGACGTGTGCGGCCAGTTCAGGGTTTGTGTGCTGGAACGTAATCTGGATCAGGCGTGTGTCCTTGACGGTCGCTCGCGACTCACGGATAGGGTCGAGTCCGAGATTCTTCTTTATTATCTCGACGAACGGGGCAAGGCGAACGGCTTCGGCGATCTCCTCGGACGTGACGAGATTGGACTCAGCAGTTTCTGTGCTGTCTGCCTTAGGCTTCTCGTCGGTAGCGAGGCCAACAGTGCGAAGAGCTGCGCGCCAAGCAGAGGTACTGCCCTCAGCTTTCAATTTTTGAAATTCCTCGTTCTGGTCGAGGTTGTGTTCTTTGACCACGCGGCGGAGCAATGCGTCGCTATAGAGAAGCTGAAGCTGAGTGTTGAAATACGCAGGGTCGGACGAAATTATCGGGCGCTGACGGTCAGTGAGGGCGAGATCGGGATTTGTTTGTTCGAGATCGACCTGGACGACCGCACGAGCCGCGTAGACATTGGGCTTTCGCGCCATGTAAATGGCAGTGAGCGTCGTGATGAGGACGGCTATGCCGACCACGAGCCACAACCGCTTTCGGATAGCACGCCAGTAGTCGAGCAGTTGATTCGCTTCCGAGGTCTCACGATAAGCGGCGTACCGGCCGGTCTGGATCGTCGCCTCGAATGGGCGCTCCAGTTCGGCAGCGTCGTTAATGGTCGGTCGGATGATCTCGCGAGATTCTTTCATGCAAACTTAACTTTAAGGAAATCTGTAAACAGCGCCGGGGATCGAACCGCGAATGGTCTTGACCACGCCGTCGAGCAGAGCACGAGCCTTGTCCCTTGAAACGGCGACGATATCATTCGGCTCAAGAAACGGGTCTTTGACCTTGCCTTTATCGATCATATTCAGGTCGAAGACAAGTTCCTCCCGCTCAAGACTGCCCGGTTTTTGTCTAAGGATGCGGACCGCGTCCTTTTCAGCCGCAGGCTTTAGGCCCTCGGCGGAGACGATCGCCTGCGTAAGCGTGATCGGCTCGCGAACGCGATAGGCACCCTGCTTCATCACATTGCCGTAAACGTAGATAACGTCGGCATCAAGAACGGAAACCACGTCGCCCGGCTGCATCCAGAAGGACTGCTTGCCTTCCTGTATGTCGCGGATCTTAAAATCAACAACCGCCACCTGGTCGTCGGCAGGCGTGGTGTCGTCACTCTTGCAGCTGGCCGTGCTGCCTGCCCTGGCGACGAGCAGCCGTGTTCCCGATTCCTTGCTCGGGCCTCCGGCCTGCGCCAGGATCTCGAGAAGGTGAACGCGGCGGCTGACGTAATACGTTCCGGGCCGCTCGACCGCTCCGATCACGGAGATCGACTGGGATTTCTGCTCAGCGACGGCGACCCTTACGCGCGGCTCACGCAGATACTTTTCCTTATAAGCGCTCTCGATATCGGCCGCGAGCTCAGCTTCTGTCTTGCAGAGGGCGACGATAGGCCTTTCCAAACGAAAAAGGAGTATTGTCCCATTAGGGCTGACCTGCGTTTTCCCGCTCAACTCGGCGTGCCGAAAAACCTGAATGTCAAGGATGTCGTGCAGGCCGATCCGATATCGCTCATCGTTTCCGGTAATAGGGTTTTCGCCCGACGTGTTCTGGCCAAACACCGGGGGCGCAAATGCCGCAATAAAAATACTGAGGAAGATAGGTAAAGCTCTCTTCATAAACAACTCGACGATGCCTTTCGACAAACGATTATAGTAACAGAAGCAATTCGGCATTAAAACAGCAAGTTTTGAAGTTTCAAGGCTTTTGGCTAAACTTGCTTGCATACCGCTGATGGAAAACGCCACGCCGATGCTTCGGCAGTATCTCGAGATAAAAAAGCTGTATCCCGGAACCATATTGTTCTTCCGGCTCGGCGATTTTTATGAGATGTTCAACGAGGACGCCATAGTTGGCTCTCGTGAACTCGAGATCACGCTCACGGCCCGCCAGAAGGATTCGCCAAATCCAATTCCAATGTGCGGCGTGCCGCATCACGCCGCTGCGGTTTACATCGCCCGCCTCGTAAAAAAAGGCTATCGAGTCGCGATCTGCGAACAGACGGAAACCCCCGGAAAGGGCACTAAGCTCGTCAAACGCGAGGTCGTTCGCGTAATAACGCCCGGCACGGCGGTCGACCCGCAGTTGGTCGAATCAAAAGAGTCCGTTTATCTCGCGGCGGTCGCAGGCGGCGGCGATACCTTCGGCGTCGCCTTTCTCGAAACGTCGTCGGGACAATTTACTGCCACGGAACATAGCGGGAGCGGCGCATGGCAGAAGATATGCGACGAGATCGAGGCGTTCGCGCCCCGTGAGCTGCTGTTCCCGGCATCGCTGCAGAGGCAGGTCGCGTCGGCGTTTGACGCGACTTGTGACGAGCCCTCATTGTTCGGCGACAGCCGGGCTGCGAACCGGTCAACGATGACGCTGACGGAGCGGGCCGACGACGAATTCGATCCCCGGGCTGCCGAGAACGATCTGAAAAACCACTTTCAGGTCGCGGCCCTGTCGGCATTCGGCTTTGACGGACATCCGCAGGCCGTTGCCGCCGCCGGTGCATCCCTAAAGTATGCGCAAGACACGCAGCGAGCGTCGGCCGGGCATATCGCAGAGATCGCGTATTTCGAAACGAGCGATTTCATGGTGCTCGACGCAGTGACGCTCAGGAACCTAGACATCTTCGAATGCCGCGGCGAGCGGTCGAAGAATACCTTGTTCGGCGTCATCGACGAGACTGTCACCGGCATGGGCTCGCGGCTTTTACGGCAATGGCTCCAGAGGCCGTCACTAAAGCGAAGCGAGATACAGACGCGGCTCGCCGCGGTGACGGAATTGACCGACACGATCCTGCGCGAGAAGCTGCGGTTCCTCATGAAGGATGTCAGCGATCTCGAACGGCTGATCGGCCGGTTGAATCTCGGCAGTGCGACGCCCCGAGATCTCGTAGCCTTGCGGCGGTCGGTCGGGCAAGCCCCGAAGGTCAATGCCGAACTCGCGGATGTAAGGTCGCTGCTGCTGCAGGTGCTGGCCGAGAACATATTCGAACTTCCTGAGATATGCGACCTCCTCGATCGCGCAATTGTCGACGAGCCGCCGGTGAACGTGACTGATGGCGGCATCATCAGGAGCGGCTATTCGGCCGAACTCGATGAGATCCGTACAGTTTCGGCCTCAGCGAAGCAGACGATAGCGGCCTTTGAGGAAACCGAGCGTGAACGTACCGGTATCGCCACGCTGAAGGTTCGATTTAATAACGTCTTCGGCTATTACATCGAGGTCTCGAAAGCGAACATCGGCCGCGTGCCCGACGATTACGAGCGGCGCCAGACCCTCGCAAACGCCGAACGCTACACGACGCCGCAGCTCAAGGAATGGGAGCACAAGATCCTCGGGGCCGACGAGCGTATCGCTCAGCTTGAGGGGGAACTGTTCCAGCAAGTCCGCGATAAGGTTTGCCAAGAGACCCGCAAGCTGCAGGCGACAGCTCGTGCGTTGGCGACGCTCGACGCACTCTGTTCGCTTGCTGAGACGGCCGCTAAATACAACTACGTAGCTCCTGAACTGCACGACGGCGACGAGATCGAGATCCGGGCCGGACGCCATCCTGTCGTCGAGGCGTCGCTGGGCGGTTCATTCATACCGAACGACTTGCGGATGAACAACTCGACCGACCGCCTGCTTCTCATCACCGGTGCGAACATGGGCGGCAAATCGACGGTGATGCGACAGATCGCCCTCATCCAGATCCTGGCCCAGGTCGGCTCTTTCGTGCCCGCGACGTTTGCTCGGCTGCCGATAGTCGATCGCATCTGGACGCGTGTCGGTGCGTCGGACGACCTCGCCTCGGGCCGGTCGACGTTTATGGTCGAGATGACCGAGACGGCGGCGATACTTTATGGTGCTACGCCGCGGAGTCTTGTTCTGCTCGACGAGATCGGGCGAGGAACGTCCACATTTGACGGCCTCTCGATTGCCTGGGCTGTGGCCGAGCATTTTCATAACTCGCCCGACCACGCGGCAAAGACTCTGTTCGCCACGCACTATCACGAACTGACCGAACTCGCGGAGATGCTTCCGGGAGCGAAGAACTACCAGATCACCGCCACCGAGAAGGACGGTGATGTTGTTTTTCTACATAAGCTCCAGCCTGGCAAAGCATCAAAATCTTACGGCATCGCCGTCGCCAAGCTCGCCGGCCTTCCGCCGAACGTAGTCGAGCGGGCAAAAGAAGTCCTTTCGAAGCTCGAGAAATACGAGTTGGCTGTGTTCGCCGATGAGCGTCCGACGGGACTTGCGAAAGCCGCCGCGGGGCACGCGGCCTCTCAGGTCTCATTGTTTGCGATCAGCAACGAATCGGCCATAGAGGAGCTTCGTGACCTCGAGGTATCTTCTCTTTCCCCGGACGAGTCTAAAGCTCTATTGTCAAAGATCAAGGACCGGATCGTTTAGTAATGACGCTCGACTTGCATTCCCTTCCGATCGCTGAAAAGGTCGGCCAGCTCTTCTTCATCGGCCTCCCCGGGCCGGAGATCGATGCCTCGACCCAAACCCTGCTCGACGAGGTCCGCCCGGGCGGCATTTGTCTTTTTGCCCGTAACATTCGCGAACGGCAGCAGACACGCGACCTGCTGGATGCTCTCAAGCTGAAGCTCGCGGTCGACCCGTTTCTCAGCATCGATCAGGAAGGCGGCCTGGTCGACCGACTGCGCCGTATCCTCACACCGATGCCCGCTGCGGCCTCGCTCAAGACGGCCGAGGACGCACGACAGCTTGGGTCGATCGTTGCTGAGGCCTTGCGTATTCTCGGCTTCAATATGGACTTCGCTCCCGTCGTCGACGTTATCGACGCTGAGAGAGCGAGGTCGAACAATGGCCTCTTTTCGCGCCAGTACGGGGCGTCGGCTGACGAGACCGTTTTGCTTGCCGGGACCTTTCTGGATGAGTTGGGCGCGGGCGGAATCCTTGGATGCCTTAAGCATTTTCCAGGACTCGGAGCATCGACCGTGGACTCGCATGAAGAGCTTCCTTTCGTGTCTGTTTCGGAGGCAGAACTCGGCGCTTGTGACCTGATGCCGTATCACTCTCTGAAAGCACCATCGGTAATGGTCGCCCACGCGGCCTATCCGGAGCATCGTTTGCAGGAGTCCGACAAAAGTGGGAAACTCGTTCCATCGTCGTTGAGCCGCGGTTTTGTTACGGGGCTCTTGCGCGACGATCTGGGTTTCGAGGGCCTGGTGATCACCGACGACCTCGAAATGGGCGCGATCCTCAAGAACTACGGCATAGCCGACGCATGCAAGATGGCCATTCAGGCGGGGGGCGACATGCTTGCGATCTGCGCCGATCCTGACTGTATTCAGATCGGCTATCGAGCGGTCCTCGATGCCGTAACAGCAGGCGATATTCCGCTCGAGCGCATCGACCGCTCCTTGGAAAGGATAGCCGCCGTAAAGAAAAACCTCTCCCAGCCGCTCGCCTTTGACGCGGCCCGGCTCGACGAACTGTCCGCCGAGATCACAGAACTCAACGCCCGACTCGCGGCGTAAACCGGAGGTATAACCCTTGCGAAGATCGCTTTTGCTCATGTTATTTGTTTCCCTGCTCGCCGGCGCCACGTGCCGCCAACGGAGCTCGGAGTTTGTAACCGTCGCTCTGTCTGAAAAGTTCACGACGCTCGACACGTTGACATCGACGTCGTCGGACGTTGCGGCCGAGCGCGTCCGCAATCTGATGTTCAATGCCCTGGTCAAGAAGAATGAGAACTTCGAGTACGTCGGCGAGTTGGCAAAGGAGATCAGGACGTCGGACGACGGCAAGACGCTGACATTCGTGCTGCAGAGCGGCGTCAAATTCCATAACGGCAAGGAGTTCACTTCGGCCGACGTAAAATACACCTTCGACGAACTCATCAAGGCCAATGGTTTTAAGGCTGGGGCCTTTTTTGATACGGTTCCTGATGACAAGCCCGCGGCTGGGCCGGCAAAAGCCGCCGACAACTCCAATGCATCGGCAAGCTCGGCAGCACAGCCCGCAACCAAGCGTGTCCCGCACATCACATCTCTGACGACGCCCGATCCGCAGACCGTCGTTTTCACCGTCGGCCGTGCTGCTTTGGCGAACCAGTTGCTGTCAAATCTCGTCGCCATACCGATCATCGCCGAGGGCACCGTGGGTCAGCAAAAGGAAAATCCGGTCGGTACGGGCCCATTCAAGTTCGTGGCGTTCGATGCTTCGCAGAATACAGTCGAGCTTGCCGCGAATCCAGAGTATTGGGAAGGTCCGCCGTCGGTCGCGAAGCTCCGTGTAAAGACCGTGACTGACGCTAATTCCCTTCAGGCGGAACTTCAGAGCGGCGCCGTCGATATCGCTCCGCTGCCTTCAAACCTTCCGCCCGACACGCTCAAAGCGTTGGGCGGCCATGCTAACCTGCGGGTCGATCAATTCGATGGCTCGAACATTCAGTACCTCGTTTTCAACACGCAGTCGCCGCCGCTGAACATGGTGAAGGTGCGTCAGGCGATCGGCTACGCCATCGACCGCGAGAAGATCGTCAAGGACCTTCTCTTCGGCCAGGCGCGTCCGGCGTATGCGGTCTTGCCGCCGGGGTCATGGGCATATTCGCCCGGTACGGAATACAAGTTTGACCCGGCGAAAGCCCGTCAGCTCTTGCAGGAAGCGGGCTACAACAACGAACCGATCGTTTTCAAGTATGGTTCCGGCAGTGCCGCGGTCAATCAGTACTCACAGGTCATACAAAGCTCGCTCAACGACATCGGACTTAACGTTCAGATTGAGACGCTCGAGGTAAATACGATCCGCACGCAGCTTGCCCAAGGGCAATTCCAGATGTACACGGGCATCTGGGTTGGCGGTAATCAGGACCCGATCTTTATGCGAGATCTGTTCCATTCCGCTAAGATCCCGGGCGGCAACGTCTCATGCTGTAACCGCGGCCGTTACAGCAACTCCGAGGTCGACAAGACTTTCGAAGAGGCGATCAATGCCACCGACAAATCCGTGGCGAAGGCCGCATACATCCGTGCCTGGGAACTCATCTCAGCCGATATGCCGTTCCTCCCGCTGTGGTATCCGGCGAATATGGTCGTGTCGAACAAACGCATCGGCAATATCAAGGTCAGCCCGAGTGGCGACTGGACGTTTATTAGAAACATCACTGTCGGCCAGTGATGCTCGCTTGACAATTAACCTTCACACGGTAGAATTGTCATTTGCCGCGGGAGTAGCTCAGTGGTAGAGCGCGACCTTGCCAAGGTCGAAGTCGCGAGTTCGACCCTCGTCTCCCGCTCCAGTTCACGAAGGGATGAAGGATAAGGGATAAAGGATAAAGTCGCTACTTTATCTTCATCCTTTATCCTTCATCCTTTTTCCTTTCGCAGCGGCGGCGTAGCCAAGTGGTAAGGCAGAGGTCTGCAAAACCTTTATTCATCGG
>CAZWSK010000046.1:0-15810 GCA_964636445.1 uncultured Chloracidobacterium sp. | reverse complement strand
GGTGTTCGCCGCCGATTTCACGACCTCGCGATCGAGGCGTTGGAAGGAAAATAATGGCGAACGATTGCCCGACAGTGCTAATCCAAACACCGCTTTCCCCAAAAGCGCGGATTCGGAGAGGACTGGAAGACATGAAAAAGCTATTGATCGCGGCTACGCTCGCGGCTTCGCTCGCGGCGGCGGCGATGGCGCAAAACGACACTTCGACGCGGCCACGCGTCTCGACAACGCCCGCACCACCCGCGATCAACAACGAACCCTATCGCGGCAACACCCCGTCCGGACCGCCGGTTTTGTCAGGCCGCGGCACGTATCAGCAACCCGCCCCGACGCCGCCTGTCGAAGAGGAAGATGAGGTCATTCGCGTTGAGACAAACCTCGTGACGATGCCGGTTTCGGTCCTCGACCGCGACGGCCGGTTTATCTCGGGTTTGCAGCAGCGGGATTTTAAGATCTTTGAGAACGGTGTCGAGCAGCGCATCGATTATTTCCAGTCGGTCGAGCAGCCGTTCACGGTTGTGCTGATGATCGATGTGAGTCCGTCGACTGAGTTTCAGATCAATGAGATACAGAATGCGGCAGTGTCGTTTGTTAACCAGTTGCGTCCGTCAGATCGCGTGATGGTGATCGCCTTCGACCAGGACGTGCGGGTACTCAGTCCGCCGACGAACAACCGGAGCCAGCTTCGAAATGCGATCTTTTCGACGCAATTTGGCAACGGGACGAGCCTCTATGAGGCGGTCGACGACGTGCTTCGAAGGCAACTCAGTAGGATCGACGGGCGAAAGGCTGTCGTTATCTTTTCGGACGGCGTGGACACGACGTCGCGGCATTCGGGGTACGACGATACGCTGCGGGCCACAGAGGAGGCCGATGCTCTCTTTTATACGATCCGGTACGATACTTCCCAGGAGATGGGCGTAAGCTCCGGGCCGACGTATCCGTCCCGTAGACGGGGGCCAGTCTCGCTTGGCGATATTCTGGCGGGCATTATCTTAGGCGGGAACCCCAATATGGGTGGAGGCGGCCGCGGCGGTGCCACACAAAGCGATTATGCGCGGGGTAAAGCATATCTCGAGACACTCGCGATCAACAGTGGCGGCCGCCCATTTGAAGCAAAGTCGATGTACAACGTCGACGCAGCGTTCTCGGGCATCGCGGAAGAACTAAGGCGTCAGTATTCGCTCGGTTATTATCCCGAATCGGTCGGAAGCGTGGGCGATCGGCGGCAGATCAAGATCCGGGTCATGAGACCGAATGTCGTTGTGCGGGCAAAAACGAGTTACATCGTCGGGCAGCAGAATCGAAAGGTAGCGGGGAATTAGTCGCAACGCGGCATCTTTTCTCAGAGGGTAAGGCATCGTAGAATGAGTCTGCGTTTGCCGATGAAGACCTCTCTAGCGTTTCTTGCAACTCTGATCCTCATGGGATTGACGTCCAGCCTGTTGGCGCAGGCCGGACGCTCGCCGTCCTCAGGCCCTGTAAAGAGCAATTCGCGGCCGGCACCGCCGACGCCGACGCCAACGTCCACGGTGACCCTTTCACCTGAGCCGGAGCCGGCTCCGGAGGTCGACGATAACGAGGTCATCAGGGTTACGACGCAGCTGGTGTCTCTACCTGTCAGGGTGATGGACAAAAAGGGGCGATTCGTGGGTGGACTCAAGCGCGACGAGTTTCGTGTCCTAGAGGACGGTGTAGAGCAAGAGATCTCGATCTTCTCGAATGAGAACGAACCGTTCACCGTAGCTCTGATCCTGGACATGAGCTATTCGACGACCTTCAAGATCGCGGAGATACAGTCTGCGGCGATCGCGTTTATTGATCAGCTAAGGCCACAGGATAAGGTAATGGTCGTTTCGTTTGATCAGGACGTCCACGTCCTCTGCGCGCCAAGTAACGATCGACAAATGATCTATCGGGCGATCCGAAGCACAAAGATCTCTACCGGAACGAGCCTTTATGAGGCGGTCGATCTGGTCATGAACGATCGGCTCCGAAAGATCGAGGGCCGCAAGGCCATCATTTTGTTCACCGATGGGGTCGACACGACCAGCCGTAGGTCAAGTGACCTGAACAATTTGAGCGACGCGATGGAACTTGATGCTCTGGTCTTCCCGATCAGATATGATACATTCGCTGACGTCCAGGCGATGAAGGGCGGAACCCAGCCGACGATCGATATCCCAATGCCCGGTGGGACGACCGTACCAATCAAAATACCCGTTAGAACCGGACCCATTCCCTCGGCCCAAGGCACCACACCGGAGGAATATGAACGGGCTCGAGAATATTTGGATCAAATGGCGTTCAGGACGGGCGGCAGGTTGTATGAGGCTTCCACAATTGGGAATCTTGCCGCTGCCTATTCACAGATCGCCAGCGAGCTGCGCGAATTTTACAGTATCGGGTATTATCCCAAGGCTGACCGTGTGCCGGGGAGGAGGACGCGCATAAAGGTCCGCGTCGACCGCGAAGGGCTAGCCGTCCGTACTCGCGAGGGCTATATAACACCGAAAAAGACCAAGGTCAGTACGCACTAGATCTCAGTGCCGTCCCGGACGACCGCATTTTTAGGAACGATGATTATTCCGTCACGGATATAAAATGACCCGTCAGGTGCGTCATAATTCACGACCTCATCCCGATTGATCAGCTTGACGTTTTCTCCGATCCGGACATTCTTATCGAGTATCGCCCGCCGAATGATAGAGTTCGCACCGATACCCACGTGGGGACGCGACACGCTAAGGTTGTACTTCAACTCCGACATTGGTTCGAGAAAGTCAGAGCCCATGACGATCGAGTCCGTGATCTCAGTGCCCTCATCGATCCGGCTGCGAAGCCCGATGACAGAATTGCGGACCTTCACACCGTTGAGGATGCATCCCTCGCAAACCATTGAATTATCAATATCGCAGTCGTGCAGCTTTGACGGCGGAAGATAGCGGCTGCGCGTATAGATCGGAGCGGCCGCGTCAAAGAAGTTGAACTTGGGTAGCGGTGACGCGAGGTCTAAGTTTGCCTCGTAAAACGCGCGGATCGTACCGATGTCTTCCCAGTACTCCTTAAAAAGATGAGCCTGAACGGAGTATTTGTCGATCGCCGCAGGTATTATCTCGCGTCCAAAATCGACCCACGCACGGTCTTCCTCGAGCAGGTCGACCAGTTTCGCATAATTGAAAACGTAGATGCCCATTGAGGCGAGGTAGGGCCGACTGGCTGACTGGTCCGGAGACAGGCCGAAGCTCGTCGTGTCGACACGCATCGCCTCCAAGGCATCGCCGGTCGGCTTTTCCTTAAACTCGACTATACGGCCGTCGTCGCCGGTCTTAAGCAGGCCAAAACCCTCCGCCTCATCCGGCCGACACGGGATCACAGACACCGTCAGATCTGCTCCGGTCGAAAAGTGACGTTCGAGGAATGTCCGGTAGTCCATCCGGTAGAGGTGGTCTCCCGACAGTATCAGGAGAGTATCAACACGCCAATCCCTGAGGTGGGGCAGCATTTGACGTACGGCGTCTGCAGTCCCTTGAAACCACTGCTCACTTTCACCCGTTTGCTCCGCAGCTAGGACTTCGACGAAGCCGGTCGAAAAGCTCGAGAACCGATATGTCCTCGAAATATGGCGGTTCAACGACGCCGAATTATACTGCGTAAGAACAAAGATCTGGGTGATCTCCGAGTTGATGCAGTTTGAGACGGGCACATCGATCAGCCGGTAGGTGCCAGCCAGGGGCACCGCAGGCTTTGAGCGGTCGCGAGTGAGCGGAAATAACCGCGAACCGGCCCCGCCGCCCAATATTACCGCAACCACATTGTCGTAGCGACCCATATTATTGAAATAGTGAATAGTGAATTGTGAATAGTCAAGCACCACATCTCTTGACTATTAACTGGCCACTATTCACTATTCTTTGAAGAGATGTGGTACTGGACGAAAATGCTTTTTCTCATACTCGCCGGGGCGATCGGCCTCTGGTTCCTGTATGAGCTCGTCACTTTTCCGAGTATCTCGCGTCTTCGCACCGAGAATCCGGCTACCACCTCAATGATCGAGTATCGGATCTCTGAGGCTGCAGCTGAGGGGAGAGAGCCGAGGAAATACATGATCTGGACGCCGATCGAGCAAATATCGCCGCACCTGCAGAGGGCGGTCCTTGCCGGCGAAGACGCTCGATTCTTCCAGCATGACGGCTTCGATTGGGAGGCGATCCAGAATGCCTGGGACGAGGCCGTTAAGCTAGGCGAGAAAGAGGCTCGCGAAGAGTGTGAGGCCGAGGCGAAGACCAAACAGGAAAAGAGAGACTGCAGGCCAAGCGAAGATGATTGGATCCCCCCAATGCCGAGCTTCAAACGAGGAGCGTCGACGGTAACGCAGCAACTGGCCAAGAACCTGTTCCTTTCCGAGGACCGGAATTTTCTGAGGAAAGGCCGCGAGGCGGCCTACACATACTTTCTGGAGCGCGAACTCTCTAAAAAGCGCATCCTCGAGATCTACCTAAATGTGATCGAATGGGGAGACGGCATCTACGGGGCCGAGGCTGCGTCGAGGAACTACTTTAGGAAGAGCGCCTCTGACCTGAGCGCGCAGGAGGCCGCCTATTTGGCGGCAATGATCCCGTCGCCGCTGAATGTGTTTAATCCCGCCAAGAACCGCAAGCGTGTGGTCCGGCGGCAGCACGTGATCCTTCGCGGTATGAATTCGATCAAGCTCGACTACAGCACCAAGTAGTCGGAGTGCCGAACGGGCAACTAGTGAGTGATCTTCACCAGAGCCCTTTCGAGCTTTTTCTTTACCGGAACCTGGACCGGAGTGCGAAGGAAGCGTCCGCGGTTCTTCTTAATGCCCGCTACGATCTCCGTCTCGCTTCTGAGCAACTCTTGGAGGATCTGCCAAGTCTCGCTAAATTCGGGTGCCGTGCTCCGGTTTTTGGCTGCCATTCTTAGCTCGTTATCGATCTTTGCGATCATCAATTTCAATGCTAGCTCGCGGTCGGAAAACGGTGCAAGAATGTTCTGTCTCGTCAAGCCCAGCTGTTTTTGTTCCCCATAGCTGCTTACGTTCAGCATCAGGCCTCCATCGGCATCAGTCCCGGGTTCGCTCTGCCCCTCGAGGTCACGGAAGAAGGAGCGAACTTCGCCAAGGTCGCGAAAAAGACCTGTCTGAACCGATCGCTGCAAGATGGGCGCAAATGTCGCTCGTTTTGCAGCCCAAAACTCGTCCCCGCCCAAGATCCGCATCCGCTCGCTTTTGATCTTACGGTTGAGGCTGTCGCGTGATTCTACGGCAGCGGCTTTTGACAGGTCTGATGTTTTATTGCGATGGAGGTCGAGCCGGAGCTGAGCCGCCGTGGCCGACGGAATATCGCGATAGGCCGAATGAATATTAAACCGTCCCGTCAAGTAATACGCACCAGCGAACCATGCCAAAAGGGGTGGGTCGAAGATCAGGGTCGGGATAAGATATTTCTTGGACTTGAAAGCGTGCTCAGAGAAATTGCGGTTATCCGAGGCCCGCCATATCGGCCCGGCGACCTGCGTATAACGCGTGATATGCAAGAGCCGGTCAGGTCGTTTTTTTACGTAGCGCGTGAACGAACGGGCCACCGCCTTCGGTGTGGTTATGCCTATATCGTTGATCCAGTCGCGCTTCGCCGCCCCGTCGAAATACCGGTTGATGATCTTTTTTGAGTAGTCAGCGCAGTTGTTGGTAAACGAGTTGAATGGCCCGCCGCGTGGCATCATATTGAATTCGCGAACGAACCGTTCATCCTCGTCGCGTGATGTCTTTGCATTAAAAAGATAGACATCACGTGTCATCCCGACCGCCAGCATTGAACTCCAGCGTCCCGGCGGCATCGTACCGTTCTCGTTTCCGGGTACGATATGGCTTAGGTAATTCCGGCGATAGTTCTCGCGAACGAAGCGCCGGACCTCGGCGTTAGCGTAGATGGGAATGTCCTGCTCCTTCTCCACGCCGTAGAGAAACGGGACGAGCGGGACCGCCATCCATTCGTAATCGGCTCCCTCAACAAATGCCGGATAGCTTGAGATGACAACGCCATGCTCACCCTCGTTGCAGAGTCTTAGTTTTACAGGCGTGTCGAGACAGACATTCGAAAGATAAACTGCCGTATGCCCGGAACCGGTGTATTCTCCCGCCACGCCCATTGCCTCCAAGACCAACAGGGCGACATCGGCCCGAGCATATCCGGGAGCCAGCAAAATGCCGAAAGCTAACGCAACTAGAGCTTTTCCCATATAATTTCTTTCCGCGACCTTATGGGAGAAAAGTTATTGTGTCGCCGGTCGGCCGCCGCCGCCGTTCGCTGCCATACCAAAGTCGGAATTGCTGATAAATTACATTATTATGTCCAACGCAAAGGAGCGGCCTTGGCCGCTCCTTATGTCAGTAACGACCCTCCTATTTCTTCCCGACGAGTGTCATCTCATCGACAACCCATTTGGCACCGCCGAATTTCTCAGTGACAAATAATACGAAGCGAATGTCGACCGAGATCGTACGGTTCTTTTCGCTGTCGTAATAGAAGTCGTTTCCCAGACCCTCGAAATTGCCGTCGAAGCAGATACCGACCTGTTCTCCGCGAGCGTTCATTATCGGTGAACCGGAATTTCCGCCGATGATATCGGTCGAGGACAGGAAGTTGACGACAACGCTGTCATCCGAGCCATAGCGCCCGAAATCCTTTGCATTCTGGAGTTCGATGAGTTTATTCGGCACGTCGAAAGGCTTCTCGCCTGTGTCCTTTTCGATCATTCCCTTGATCGTCGTGAAAGGCGATCTATACTCTGCCTCCCGCGGCTGATAGCCCTTGATGTTGCCGTAGGAGAAACGCATTGTGAAGTTAGCGTCGGGATACGGGGTCTTGCCGCGCATCTCGGCCATCGCCTGTTGATACAGCAGACGCAGGCGATCGATCTGGCTGCCGAATTTCGCCGTGCGGGCTGCGACGGCAGCGCGCTCTTCGACGACACCCGCAACGAACGGGTGCTTGGTCTTGAGTTCGTTCCAATTCATCGAATACAGAGCAAAGATATTGGCGGGCCGTGTCATCGGCCCGTCAGCGATCTCGGCCGCGAACGCCGCTTCGGCGTCACGTCTTGCCTTGCCCTTAAGGCCCTTAAACTTGTTGTCCGCGGCGTCGAATCTTACATTTGCCGGCAGTTCGTCGAATTCTTTGAAAAAGAACTTCAGCATCTCGCGTTCGTGCGCCGCCTCGCGGCCTTCAAAAGCGCGCGTGATCTCGTTCAGCTTAGCGTCGTGCTGGGCGTCTGTGAGTGTTTTCCCCTGCTTGACGGCGGTCGCAGCGGCCACAACCTGGCCAAGGACGGCCATGGAGTTCGGATCCGGAAAGCGACGCATGATGACATCGCGGAGCTGGGTGGCGTTCGATTCCTCTGACAGCGTTTTGAGGTCGTTGAGAACTGTTCCGTACTTTCGCTGACGAGCGGGATCTGCGGCGATCCACTGCGCCATCCGGGCTTCTTCGAACTGCCGCTGCTGCAAGGCGTTCACGCGCTTGAGTTGAAGATGGCCGCCGCCAAAGACCTTACGCGAATTGTCAAAGTTTGCGATGTCAGATTGGAACGCGATGCGTTTTTCTTCATCTGTCGCACCGATCGCGTTAAGACTGTCGCTCAGGGCTCGAAGCCATCTCTCGAGAAAAGGGAAGTTTGCATCCCGGGCATAGGCGATCGACCAGCTTTCGCGATAGCGGGTCGTGCCGCCCGGAAAACCGAGTATGAATACAGGATCGCCTTCTTTGAGACCTCCGATGTTAGCTTTAAGGAACTTTTTCGGCTTATACGGGACATTATTCGGCGAATAGTCCGCTGAGGAACCATCCGGCGCGACGTACGCTCTCAGAAAGGTGAAGTCCCCGGTGTGTCGCGTCCATTCGAAGTTGTCCGGGTCACCGCCAAAGACGCCGATATTGCGGGGCGGTGCGTAAACTACGCGGATGTCCTTGATCTCGGTCGTCTGATACAGGTAATAATAAAAACCGCTGTTGAGCATCTGGATCGCAATATTTGATCCGGGATGGGAGGCTTTCTCCGCGGCGATCAGATCGTCGGTATTCTTCTTCAGGGCGGCGGTCAAGGCCTCGCCTGACAGATTCTCGGTCCCCGCCTTGATCTTAGCGGTAACGTCCTCGATCCGCTGCGTTAGTGTAATGGAGTACCCCTTCGCCGGGATCTCGCCTGAGCGGCCCTCCGTCTTGAAGCCGGTCTCCACCAGGTCCTTGTCAGGCGTCGACGCCGATACCAGTGCGTCAAAGCCGCAGTGGTGATTGGTGAGGATGAGCCCTTCGGGCGATACGAACTCAGCGGTGCAGCCAATGCTAAGCCGAATGATCGCCTCGGTCAGGCCGCCGCCGTTCGGGTTATAGATCTCCTCAGGCTTTATCTTGAAGCCCTTCTTTTTCAGATCTAAATTCTTGATCTTATCCGGCGGGTACATTCCCTCGTCCACGCGCCCAAGGGCGAAGGTGAACGACGATAGAACGAGCGCGACCATCATCGCGCCTGTAAAGAAACGGTTAGCTCTTATATTCATATTGATCATCCGTAAGTTGTGATAGCGAACACACCAGTATAGCTGAGACGGGCCAATTTTTCGATGCATGAGCCCTTATCGGTGCCGCCGCAGATAATTTTTGGTGTCAAAAGCGAAAGGGCAGGTAAGTAACCTGCCCTTTTCGACGCACTAAGGATCTGTTCTATTTTATAAGCTTGGCCAGATCGGTCGGCTCCTGCGGCAGGAAATGCCTCGGATTGATCGAACGTTCTCCGATCCGAACCTCATAGTGAAGGTGCGGGCCGGTCGAGCGTCCGGTCGAGCCTACATAGCCAATGAGCTGCCCTCGCGTGACGGTGTCGCCCGCCTCGATCTCAACCTTGGACAAGTGCCCGTAACGTGTCGTCAGCCCGTTGCCGTGATCGATCTCGATCATGTTACCGTAGCCGCCTTTGTAACCGGCCGACAGGACCGTGCCGTTGCCGGGAGCAACAACCAGATCGCCGCGTTCGCCGTCGATGTCCATCCCGGCGTGAAACTCGTATGCACGGCCGCCAAACGGATTCCGTCGAAAGCCGAACTCATTATTGATCTTGCCCAGATGTGCCCACATCGTGGGCAAGCTGCCAGGATCGGACTTTGCCCGAATGGCCTGAAGCTGGTCCTCGAGGTCGCCATTCTCGCCATCCTCGTCGCCATTAAGTTCGGGCCCCCCGCTGTTGAAGGCAAGTTCCTGGCCCGCGGCCTCGCCGTAACTGACCTCTGCAGGTGCCGGCTGCGCCGACATTACGAGAGTCTCGGCCAGGACCGGAAGCTCGACGCTTTTGAGAACGCTGCCGAGGCCCAAGCCCAATGTTGTCAAACAAACCGCTGCAAAAATACCAAGCGATCCGAAGTGGACTGACGCTTTTCGGATCGCGATGCGTTTAATTTTTATTTTCGAATCTGAAGAATGCGATAAAAGAAAAGTATAAAACTTGTCGTTTTTCTGCATTATGCTTTTAAGCTCCTTTTAATGATCTTTCGCACCGAAAATCGCTTTTCGATACTTGGAATCACGCAAGAATAGCCTTGAAAAGACTAACGCGAAACCTTACAACAAGAGTAATAACCTATAACTAAAACTCCCGTTATTGTGGGAACAATAACCCCTTGAAGTTCCGACGGCCCACGCAGACGGAAGTTCTATAAGAACATAACTGACAGGCAATGGCAACCGAAGCAGAAGCCGCTGATGCGCGAGGAGCCACTGCTCAACTCGTGCTTTCGCGGCGACAAGGGCTCGGTGGCTGGCTAGGCCGAGGTATTACGGTTGGCCTGCCACGAGCGTAGGACCATAAATCCGACCGTTACGAAGACCAAAATAAACGCGAGGACGATCAGTGCTTTAAGAGCAAAGCCGACGAAACCAACTAATGCGATCAGTGATTTTAAAAGAACGATCACCAGTGCGATGATCGCGAGAATGCTGCCTGTGATGGACGCTGCTTTTAGCATTTTAAAACTCCTTGGGTAAAACTCCTGCTAGACATCTCTCCAGCTTCCACTTCGTGAACGGTCGGCGAAGTCTGCGGTATTATACTGCGGCGGCGGGCTGACCTGTGTCAGAGCAAAATTAGCCGAGGGGCCCGTATTAGACCAGTCCTGGCTCGTAGCCTTCGGCTTAGAGATGTACCCGCGAAGGATATAGATGCCAAGCCCGATCAGGGCTACCGGTATTAGGACGCGAATGATCGGTCCGATGTAAAAGATCCGCTGCAGGATGAACAAAAGGCCGAGGCCGCCCAATACAATGCCCCAGAGCTTCGGATTGCCCGAAAACCGCTGCACCAGAACGTCGTCCGCAACGTCAGGCGTGAGGCCCGAGCGGATCATCTGAGCTGTCCGCCACGAGTCCAGCAGGCCGAAAAGCCACATGCCGATAAAACCGAAAACGAATATCGGCATCCCACCCGATAGAACGGCCATTTGGAACAGCCCTACAAAAACAGCGAAATACACCAGAGCCTTGACCATTTGTCCGTTGTAGGCCGCGCCGAGGCCGGGACAGATGAATGAGAGCATCGTCGCTACAAACGGAGACGTACGTTTTTTGACGTATGGCTCGTGATTGTTGCGGCTTTGCTGGCGAAGCAGATCGATGCCCTGAACGATGCAGTCGGTGCAGTACGGGAACCCCTTGATACGGTGATCGCAGGCGGGGCACAATGGCCGTCCGCACCCGTTGCAGCTAACCGTCGCGGCCTGGTGGCTGTGAAAGGCGCAATTCATTACTTGGCTTCCTCGTTGGCGACGGGTGTCGTTCCGTCTATCGGTTGGGCGTTGGGGTTTAAGCCCATCGGCCTACCCTTCCAAACCTCGGAGCTCTGCTGATAGGTCGACTCCGCCAGCTCAAAACTCTTTTGATAGATGCCCGCCAGAGAGCCGTCCGCCGACACCGTCTGGCTAAAGACCAGAAACGCTACCATCAACAACATAGCGACCGGCGCGAGTTGCGGAATGCCTACAGGGAACCGAAGACCGCGGACCCATTCGCCCGCGCGGGCAGCAAGAGACGCTTTCACCTCGCGGGCCCGTTCAGTGCCTATCGTGAGATTGAGTATCCGCTGATGAAGGCCCGCAGGGACAGCGAGTTCCTCTGTCTTATACGTGTAGCAGGCGCCGATCGAGCGGACGACCATGCCGGGAAGGTCTTCGCAAGTCGTGCATAGAGCTGCGTGACGTTCCCAGCGATGGAAGACCGCCGCCGGCAGAAATCCGTCCAGGTAATCCGTCAAGTGCCCCTCGAAATCGTCACAAGCCATCGCCGTCTGCGGCATTGTCATTGACAGCACACGAGCCTCGAGGCGCGTAAGCGGCGAAACGGGCGTTGTCATCTCACGGCAAACGTCGAGCGACTCCTTAACGTCATTAAGCAGAGAATGGCACAGAGGACAGGCGAGAGCGTGCTCGGCTACAGCCTTGTGGGCAGCATTCTCAAGCGTCTTGTCCAGATAGTCTGTCAACAGTTCCTCGAACTGCGAACAATTTAGAATGTGTGTCGTTTCCTGCATGATCCCAAAAACCCCTTGTCTTAAATACCGTCTAAGAGACCGACAACTAGTTCACCAGCGCCAGCGACGGTCTCGATCGTCGCATCAGCCATTCCCGGGCCATCAATGACTAACTCTGCCACTCCTTCGCCGATGTCTGCCGTTATCTCGGCTACGGAATTACTGTTCTGGTCTCGCCAAGTCGGTTCCTGCATACTAGATCGTCACCACCCTCATCCTTCTCAATATCTTCGCCAATTCGATCCGCCCGCGATTGATCCGGGACTTGACCGTGCCTTCTGGAATTTTCAAAACGTCGACGATCTCCTGATAGGTCAATTCTTCGATGTCTCGCAAGATCACGCACGTCCTCAGATCGGGCGGCAGCTTGTCGATGCCTTCCTGCACCTGCGAGGCGAGCTCCTTTCGCTCCATCTCGCGGTGGGCAGAGGTCCCGGCGGCACGCAGGTGATATTGGTGATCATCGACGGCGTCGGCCATCGAATTCTGCGGATTACGCTGCCGGTGGCGGTAATCGTCAATTATCAAATTGCGTGCAAGCCGCATCAGCCAATTGGCCAGGTCGCCCTGCTTGGCGTCATATTGGTCAAGCGACCGATAAACACGAATGAACACGTCCTGTGTCAGGTCCTCGGCTGCATCGACACTCGACGTGAAACGATATGCCAGATTGAATATCCGTCGGCTGAACGCGGAGACAATGTCTTCCCACGCCGCGCCGTCGCCTGAGCGAGCACGCCTCACGAGTTCCGCACCATTTATCTCGGTCACAGCCTTGAATGCTTCCAACGAATCGTCTCCTCTAACCGATCCTAAAGTCACCGACGCGGCACGAAAACCCGCCTTGTCAATGAATGGTTACGAGGGCAAAAAAATAAAAGTTCCAACAAATAAAGAGTTCTAAACGGCAAGATTATAACCCACAGCCCTGCTGGCGGTTGAGGAAATCCGGCGTAATACTGTATCGTTTGTCTTTATCGCTTGACGCGTCGCACCGTGAGTGTATGTGGCTCGCGAGGGAAAATCAGGGCGTTCTCGAACTAGATTTGCGCAAATACATAAAGTTCATCCTCCTGGTACTGTTCATGCTCTTTCTGTTCTGGTTTTTTGGCCGGAACCTGAATTGGGCGGAGGTGTCGACAAGCCTGAAAAGGGCTAACCCGTGGTATTTAGGCGGGGCGGTCTTGATCATCAGCCTCGGCTATCTATTGAGAGCGATCCGGTGGAAGGTGCTGCTCGCTCCTATTACTGAGACCAGCCTACGCGAATTATTTGCGACCACAACGGTCGGGTTTGCAGCGATCTTTTTGATCGGCCGAGCGGGCGAGATCGTCAGGCCGATGTGGCTACCGATGAGGGACCGACGCGTGCGGCCGTCTGCGGCTTTGGTGACGCTGGGGCTCGAGCGCGTCTTTGACATGGCGGCTCTGGTCGGATTTTTTGCCGTGAACCTGCTATGGTTCACGCCGCAGCCGGGCCGTGAAGAGGAGTTTCATTACGTCGAATGGGCCGGCTGGCTAATGGTCGCCGCGATGATCGTCGGGTTTGCAATGCTGATATTTTTTCAGCGCATGTCCGAGCGGGTCATAAACCGCTTTGACCGGATCCTTGACAAGACTTGGATCCCTGCACGCGGGCGAGCTATCGTCATCAGCGTGCTGACCCGGCTTGCCGCGGCGCTTGTTATTCTAAAGGACTGGCGAGAGATCTTATGGGTCGGGTTTTGGACCTTTATGCTCTGGCTCGCCATTGCCCTGCCGACGTGGCTGGTGCTGCTGGCGTTTGGAATGCCGTTCAGCTTTAGCGACTCGCTATTCATTATGGGCTTTGCCTCGGTGAGTTCGATCGTGCCGACACCGGGCGGGGCGGCGGGTGCATTTCACACGGCGACCGCTGCAAGTATTCTGTTCTTGAATAACGCTGTTAGGCCCGAGGATGCGGCGGCTGTTTCGATCGCGATGCACCTTGTTTACTTCGCCCCTGCGGTGTTCTTTGGGCTATACTATTTCTTTCACGGGGACATCAGTTTCGAACGCTTTCGCAGCCTGCTCTCTAGCGAGAACGCCGAGCGCGAGATCGAGACCGATTCGCCCGATTTTGTTCCTGAAAGCTAGTATTCATGCGGTGTCCGTTCTGTTCAAATATCGAGGACAAGGTCGTCGATTCGCGTGAGGCGAAGGACGGTGATTCGATCCGCCGACGGCGAGAATGCCTGGGCTGCGGGCGGCGCTTCACTTCATACGAACGCATCGACGAGATCCCGTACATGGTCGTCAAAAAGGACGGCAAGCGGGAACATTTCTATCGGGATAAAGTAATGGCCGGCCTGCTGCGGGCCTGTGAAAAGCGGCCTATCTCGATGCCGCAACTCGAAAAGATCGCGGACGAGGTCGAGCGCAATGTGCAGGACTCTCTCGACCGCGAGCTGTCCACCCAGGACATCGGCAAGACCATAATGCGCCGCCTCAAGACCCTCGACAAGGTCGCCTACGTCCGCTTCGCCTCCGTCTATCTCGAATTCGAAGACGTCACCGCCTTCATGTCCGAGCTCAAAGCCCTCGTCGGAGCGCGTGTGCCGGTCGACAAGAAAAAGAAGAAGAAGTGACCCAAAAATCCCTCTCAAGTGATGGCGCATTTTTGAATTTCGCCTCCCGCGCGCCGTTTTTCGCCAATAACGGGTTTGGTCGAGTATTTACCGCCCGTTTGGTAGAGATGAATCGCCTTTGTCGCGGCTAAATACCCCCGATTGGTCGCATATAAACCTCGGATTGGTCGAAAGTCCGAGATGCCATTTTCGTCTCCAGATCCCGCTCGTTTTGCTCCCGGCCGCGCCGCCGACCAGTTGATGGTGTTCGCAGTATTGATGGCGTTTATGACTGCCGCGGATCATCTGATGGCGTCGCGATGTTCTTGATGGCGGTGTTGATGTTTTTTATGAGCTCGTCGGCGATGTTGATGTCAGGGTCATTATTTTGATGGCGCCGGATGCTCCGTTCGGCGGGAGGGCGGTAGGATTTTCGGCAAAAAAGGAGAGACTATGCTGACTGAGATCGAGCTGCAAAGATCCTCGCATGCGCCTCTGATCGCGGAGCCTCCGGGGCAGGTCTCGGAAATCACGTCTCATGTGAAATATTTTGACGCGCGTTAATGTTGGTTTACGCATATGCAGGTAAGCACTGGACACGGAAAGTTTGCCGTGTGTGGGGGAATATTATGAAAGCTCTGCGGTTGGTTGGGTATTTGGGTGTGTTTGCGGCGGTTTGTTGGGCTCTGGGGCTGGGGTGGCGGGCCGAGGCCGGGCCGGCAGGGACGTCGGCCACTAAGAGCGATCGGCCGGGCGTTATTGATGCCATGCCGGATGAAGACGCCGAAAACATCGCCCTAGCCGAAATAATGCTGAGGGCGCCTGACGCCAGCACTTCGGACCAATTCGGATGGCACGTGGCGATCACCGAGGATACGGCGGTTGTCGGTACCAATTTCGCCGCCTATGTATTTACACGGGCGAGCGGTACGTGGAACTTCCAGCAGAAGCTCATTCCGGTCGTGGTGCCAGGCTTGGGGATCCAGACGGGCTTCACCGTGGGGATATCGGGCGAAACGATCGTTATCGGGGTTCCTCGCTCTCAAGGGCCCGCCGCATATATCTATGTGAGGAATGGGGGAACCTGGTCGCTGCAGCATACGATCAACGGGGCCGACAGCACCGGCTTTGGCGCCTCTGTGGACGTTTTCGGCGATACCGCCGTGGTCGGAGCGACAGTTGGCCAGGGGAGCTCTCAGGTTTGGGTCCGAAGCGGCGGCGTATGGACACAGCAGCAAGTACTCTCAGCAAATGACGCAGCGGCCAACGACCAATTTGGCACGGCGGTTTCCATCAATGAGGAACGCATCGCCATCGGGGCTCCCGGAAAGGCGACCGGCGCCGGGGCGGCGTATGTTTTTGTTCGCAGCGGTGCTGCGTGGACTCAGGAACAGAAGCTTGTCTCGGGTGATCCGGGCACGAACGAGTTTTTCGGAAGAGCGGTCGACATATCGGGCGCCGATTTGATCGTGGGTTCGCCCGGCGGACACGATGGAATTAATCCTCCGGTGCCGGGGGCGGCGTATCACTTTAAAAAGGACATAACCTGGACACAGCTGCAGAAACTTACATCCAGCGACCAGCAGGCAGATGACCAGTTTGGCTTCAGGGTTGCGATATCGGGCGATCTCGCG
>CAZWSK010000045.1:0-15949 GCA_964636445.1 uncultured Chloracidobacterium sp. | reverse complement strand
GCGGCGATCTCTCGGTCGTCTTCCTCTGATGCTTGAACAATAGATGTACTTGCAGGAATCCGGTCGCTACTGCTCCCGGTTCTGATTTGAGCGTCTTCCTCGTGCGCCGGGGCGTCGAGAGCTTTGGCGCCGGCGGCGGTGCGGCGGGCGTCGTCGAGCATTTTGGGGCCGCGGTTTTTGCGGATGCGCTCGAGGGAGCGGATGGCGGCTGAGGTTTGGGGCGACTCTGCCGGGGCGCGTTCTATCTTTCTAAGAAGGCGGACGTAATCGCGAAGCTCGGGCGTGGGAAAAACGATCGCGGCCTCATCTGCGGTGTTAGATTCGATCGACTCGGCGAGATGTTTGATCGCAAGCGTGTGGTCGCCGATGCGCTGGTAGAGGGCACCCAGAACAAAATGGACGAGCGGCGGCGCGGTGACCATCGAGCGGACGATTCCCTCTCCGCGTTCAATGGTCTCTTTGATCTCAAAACCGAACCACCGGCGGCCGTCGTCGCGAAGTATCTCATTCGCAAGCAGGTAGAATTCGAATATCGGCCGCGCCTCTGTTCGGAGTGTGCCGGTGAGCGCACGCCAGACGAAGAAACTGAGCGCGCCGAAAAACGCAAGTATCAACACCGGAAACCCGACCACGTAAAGCATTAGCGCGATCACGCCAAAGGCGAGAGCGTATTGGCCCTTTTCCTTGAGCGCCGTCGGGCTTCGCTTTTCGAGACTCGTTTTTTTCACACTTCCATGCGGCTCTGCCGCCCTATTTGCGGCGAAGCTATGCTTCGCCGTCGTTTGGCGATATTGTTGGCGGCTATGCCGCCGCAGGCGAAACGATGGCGGCGGCATAGCCGCCAGAAACATTCGCGGACAATCGGAAAAGCAGAGCTTTTCCGCAAATAGAGGGGCATAGCCCCAAAGCAGCGGAAACTAACCAGACTTTTTCTTCGACTGTGACCGCGGTGCTTTCGCTGAGGGTGCGGCATCCTCAGGGTTCGCGTCTGCGGAACCGTTTCCGTTCGTTCTGCATTCTGACGCCTTCTTAACCTCGGCCTCTATTTTTGTGCCGAGGTCTTTGATGGCCTCGCCGGCTTGTTCGACAAACTTCATCGACGAATCGGCGACGTATTTCATCGCTTCGCCGAGCGTGGCGGCTTCCATTTTGAAAAGGTGGGCGAACTTCTCTTCCAGCGGCAGTGCGTTGAACTCGTCCTGAATTCGGCTTTTAGTATTTTCGGTCATAGTTACTGCTCCTTAGTCCGTTCTCGGTACTGTAAGGAATTACGCAGGCATTTTCGCTAATGTTCCTTAATGTATCGCCGTTTTCACCCTCACCCGCGGCTGTGCTCCGGACGGCGCAGCCGGTTCGGCGGAGGGCTTCTCCTGGCACTCGGCACAGACGCCCCACATACGCAGGCTATGATGCGTCGGGCGGAATCCGAATTTGTCCGCCATTTCGTCCTGCAATGATTCGATGTCGGGCGAAAAGAACTCGATCACGCGTCCACACGCAGTGCAGATCATGTGGTCATGGTGCTCGTGCTCGTGATGGTGCTCGTAATACGTCTTGCCGTCGCCGAAGCGGACCTCTCGGGCGAGCCCGGCCTCTGTCAGAAGCTTGAGCGTGCGATAAACGGTCGTGAGGCCGACGGAATCGTCCTGTTTGTGGACGAGATGGTACAGGTCCTCGCTGGTCAGGTGTTCTTCTGTGCTCAGGAATATCTCGAGGATCAGGTCACGCTGATTGGTCCGCCGAAGCCCCGCGGCCTGTATGTGCTGCTCAAAAATGGCCTTTTCGGCCGCAAACTTTCCCGCTTTTGTCCCCAATTTATCGTACTCTCTGGGTCGATTTTACCACTTAAGTTTTGATTTCGCGACGGCGACCTTTGAGCGGAGAGTTTCGATGCGCGCGGGGCTTACGCCCTGTCTAGCGGCCAATTCGAGCGAGCGTTCGCCGAGCAGAAGGTAGATCTCGAGCAGGTCTTCGTCGCCCACCTCATTGAGCGCCGTCAGGTGCCGCGTGAAGGTTTCGATATCGGCTCGAGCAAAAGTCCCGGTGAGCGCGGCGGCGGTCGACTGTTCCCCGAGATTCTGAACGGTGCTCAGCAGCAGCGGGAAAAGGATCTCTTTTGACTGCTCGGCCGAGAGGCCGGCCTTTGACATCATCTCGACCGCGGCGTCAAACAGTGCTACGAAGTGCCCGCATGCAGTAACCGCCGCGGCGTGGTATAGCGTTTTGTTTTTCGTGTCGATCGTAAACGGGCGGCCGCCGAGATCCTCGACGATCTGTCGGGCCATCTCGACCGCTCGGTCATCGCCTTCGACGCAGAAGTACGAGCCCGGAAAACGATCGGGCCCGAGTTCCGGCCTGCTGACAGACACGAGCGGGTGCATCGAACCCACAGCACAGCCTTTCTCTTTGAGCGGGGCGAGGATCGACGACGGGAGAGCACCGCTCGTGTGAAGAACGACCGGTGAATTGCTGACGAGCGGCACCAAGGCCATCGCGGCATTCGCGATCTCGGCGTCCTGCGTACAGATCAGGACGACCTCCGACGAGATCTCGGCTACGGCGTCGAATGCCGCTCTTGCGACGAGGTGATCGAACGAATACCGGTCCGCCGGCAGGCTGAGGCGCAGTGCACCGCCGACGCGCCCCACACCGATGATCGATACGCTCACCATATCGATAGAATATAGAGCAATTATGAGGCGGGCGAAACCTAATTGAACGTAAGAATGTCGTCAACAGCCGCATGAGCGGGCCAATTCGCAGGCGAACTGTCGATGGCCGCGGCGGCGAAGACCTCAGCAGCCCTGCGCAGCGAGCTGATATCTGCGGGTGAAAGCTCGGCGAAACCATTCTCGGCGGTTTCGGCTGCGATGCGGCCGATGAGCGATTCGAGTGTCCCGGCGTCCGGGACCAGGCTCAGGATCTGATCGCGCGATGCGGCGAGTTGCCTCGCGAAAGATCGCAGGCTGGCGTCCAGCGCGGAGCGGAGCGATGCCGCGGGCGTTCCCGGATGTTCGTCAATGCGAAATCCGCAGATGCAAACGGGATGGGCATCTAAAATCGCCCCGACGTCGGCCTTACAGACCGGCCGGCGGGCATTTCTGACGAGATCCCTGATCCTCTGCCGCTCACTCGCGGAAAACCACGGGAGACTTGCCACGCATTCGAACATTTCGAGAGCCTGTGATCCCAGCACGATTCGGGAATCCTCAGCGCCGGCGGGGCTGCCCTGTTCGCGATGAGCCAGAACATAGTGCTCGGCGTAGGCGGATCTGAACGACGCCCATGCTTCCTCGTCGTAATTACTTCCCTCTACACCGGATCCACTCTCGAATAGTTTGTGACGCAGCGTTTCGACGGCCGGATCGTCCGTAATGCCGGCAAGCGCGAGGTATTCGCGCCGCGCGGCGTTTTTCCGGGCGGCCGTGATCATCGTTGTGAGCTGCCGCATCTCGACCTTGCGAGCCTCCAGGTCCGCCTCGGAGTCGGCAAAGAGCTCAGCGATCCTTTGCAAGCAGTCATCGAGGCGGCGCTCGTCGCGGTTTGGGTCGGCGATGATGTCAGCCATGGCGCCAAACGAGCGGCGGACATTCGTCGCAAGCCGCCAGATGCTTGTGTTCAGGCATTCGTCGGGCAGCGAATCGATATCGATAGAGGCGGAGGCCGCCCTCCAGCCGTCAAGCCATCGGCTGAGCGAATCGGTTATGAGCTCGCGCTCGGCAGAACTTTCGATAGAGGCAAGCGACGAGTTGCCTGTAACGAGCCGTGCCCATGCGAGAAGACGTTCCTGCGAGAAGGCCTGCTCCAGCGGTAACGCGATCCCGACGATATCGTCCCAGATTATCTGCAGATCGAGCGAACGGTGGTTTATTCGATCACCGCCCGCGGTCACAAAGTCGAACTGCCGCTGCCCGACAAGCGCGGCAAGGACCAACTGCTGCGCCTCTCGCGTCAGGCCAAACGGCGAGGCGCGCAGGCGTTCGCCCGCATCAGCTAACGAAAGAACGTCTTTGCCCCGTCCGGCCGCCGCGGCCAGCAGTGACTGAAGCATCTCGGCCGCCAGCAAGACCTCAAGCCGCGCAGGAACGAGGCCCTTTTCACTGGGCTCCGCCAGCCCGAGCGGCACGGCAAAAGCGGCAGCGGCCCGCTGGACCTCTTCGCCCGCTACGTCAGCGGAGCCAAAGAAATTGGCAATAAGTGCGGACACGTGCTTTGTATCCAGAACACCTGCGAACGCAGGATGGGCCGGGTACGCTGAATCAAACGAATCGGCGAGCATCACGCTGAGCAGGTGCGACAGGCTGTAGGCCGGACGTTCCTCGCCTGAGAATGACTTCGTCGCGTATGGCGTGACCAGGACAGCGCCGTCGAGGAAAAGCCTGGTCCAGATGCGTTCCACAGATATCGAATGTGCATGGGCGGCGGTGGGCCACGCCGCAGCGAAATTCTCACGAAGCTCAGGCCGAGAATGGAGCAGATGGTACGAACGAAGAATGTCCGCCTCCTCAGGCGTCGGTGCGGCGGTTCGCCAAATAAAGAGCTGCTCTTCGGCGGCGGGCTCGACCGCTTCCGTCGGCGATACCACGGCGATCCGCCAGTCGGTCGACGGGCGCGGCAGCTTGCTAATGTCGTGGTTCCAAATGATCTCGCCCCGGCGGATCGATCCGCGCCATTCGAGGCTGCATACGGTCGGCTCTGATCCGAAGTCGTCCGACATCTCGAGGTCGGAAAAGCGTTCGGCCGTTTGCCGCAGAAGCACCTGCCAGAGGGTCGCCTCATCAACCTCGGCGGCCATCACGGCGAGAGCCTCACGCAGGTCGTCTTTGGCGCCGAGCTCAAGAGAGTACTTGGAAGCGCCGCTCTGCGCTGCCGCCATCGCGACGGCCTCAGGCATCGCCTCGTTAAATCCGGCCAGGATGGAGTCGATCTCCTCCGCCCCGGTCCCTTCGCCCGGCACGATCATCATCGCGGCCGCTATGTCCGTCGCCGAGACGCCCTGGCCGTTCAGCGACAGCAGGAACAGTCCTTTTAGCGCCAGCTTGGCGATGTGACGCTGCTTAACAGGCCCCTTGGCGATCACTTCCTGTTCCAGATGGTCGAAGGCGGCAAATACCTCGTTAAGTTCGGCGGCGGCCCGCAGACGCGGCTCTACGTTGTCAAACAGTTCGTCCAGCCCGATAAGCGAATTTGCCGGCCGACTGAGGATCTTCACACCTGCGTCGGCCGCGAAGCCGAGAAGCGAAAAATCCTGGATGTAGAGTCTGACCAGCGGCGCGATCTCCAGGGTCTCGGGGTGCAGCGGATACAGAGAGCTAAACCGCTGTTCGCTCCAGCGAAATCCGGGTATATCGCCGCGGTATTCCTCGTAGATCTCATGAAGCAGCGGCAGTTTCTGCAATCGCTTGGCGAAAATATGGTTGTCTACGATCTTGTAGAGGTGTTCCTGGTCAAGATAATCGATCGAGAAGTTGCTGACGATCGAGGAATTCGCACCATCGGCTCCGGAAATATCATCGTCCAACGCTACGCCGACGAACAGTCCCATGGCACGGGCGGCCTCAGCAACCTGGCTCAACACGGGCCCGTCATCGCGCGATACGCGTTCCTCGCGTCCAGCCGCTGTGTCAAACAGCATCAGCGGTGTCTCCCCGCCGCGCTCGAAGACGGTCAGGAGCAATTCGTTCACCGAATCGCTCAATTCGTTGATCGGCCGGCCAAACGTTTCGGCAATCGCGCGTTTGACCTCGGTCAGGAGCGTGTCGCTCGTCCCCCGCCGCACGATGACGACCTTCCCGGCGCGCCGTGACAACTGCTCAGCGCTCTTTTGCACATGGCTGTCAGGTATCGAAGCGCGCAGTTCCGGCTGGCTGGCGATAGCCGCGAGATACGCGAGGAAATGGCTTTTGCCCACCCCACGCAGCCCGGCGAGGGCAAGCGCTTGCCCCTGGCCCGGACGCACGGAAGCGAGGGCGTCAGTCCACTTTGCCATGAGCCCTGCCGTAATATCGGTAAATCGATACGCTTCAACCGTCGACTGGAGATCAGCCGCGAAGTCGTGGATCTGCGAAAACGCACGGACCTCGACGATATCTTTTACCTTCTCGGAAACACGTCTCATGGGCTAAAACCGGTTAGCTGTAGAGTGTGGGGGCAAGCGGCGCGCGATGCCGCAATATCCATATTTTAACAAGTTTTTTCAATGATGGGAATAAGAATTCGCGGCGATGCTCACAATTCTGCATTGCCGCGGTGTATCCACCAACTAAATCCGGCGAAAGAGCATCATAATCAACGTTGAAACACAGCCGGAACAAGGGCTACAATCCCAGTGTTCCCGCACTTTGGCACGGAGGCACTTGATGCACAGTAAGATGTTAAGAAAGCTCGCCGCGTCGGCTCTCGTTCTGAGCTTTTGGATGTGCTCGATCGCGGTCGTCCCGGCGGCGGGTCAAGACACGAAGAAAGACGATAAAAAGAGCGCGAAGTCGAAGAATAAGAAGGATGCGAAGCCGGCCCCGACGCCGTCAGGGCCCGCGCCGCTGACTGTAAAGGAAGACCCCTCGCAGATCGGGAAACGCAATATCAACGGCGGAACGGGCGACAAACTTTTCGGCTGGCTTGGCGGTTCGCGGGAAAAGGAAATGCAGATCGGCCGCCAGCTTGCGACTGAGATCGAGCAGCAGGCCAAGATGGTGACCGACCCGATGATCACCGAATACGTGAACCGCGTAGGCCAGAACGTAGTCTTGCATTCGGATGCGAAGATCCCTTTTACGATCAAGGTGATCGACAGCGATGAGGTGAACGCCTTCGCTTTGCCCGGCGGATTTTTCTTCGTCAACAAGGGACTGATCCTCGCCGCGGAGAACGAATCGGAGCTCGCAGGCGTTATGGCTCACGAGATCGCGCATGTCGCAGCCCGCCACGCTATGGAGAATCAGGGCAAGGCTGCGGCTCTCCAGTATGGGATGATCGCGGGGATACTCTTCGGCGGCGGCATCGCAAGCGCTGTGCTGCAAAATGCCGGGGGCTTAGGGCAGGCACTTGCCTTCTTCAAGTTCAGCCGTCAGTCAGAAGGCGAGGCTGACCGGCTCGGCGTTCAGTACCTTTATGCGGCGGGCTATGACCCGACCGGAATGTCGACGATGTTCGAGAAGCTCGCGTCGCAAAACAAGAAAAAGCCGGGAACGCTCGCCAGGATGTTCTCGTCACACCCGCAGTCGACCGACCGGCGGGATGAGAGCCTGGAGCTGGTCGCCCGCTTTCCGGAGAAGGAAGAGTACATAATCAGCACGTCGGAATTCAATCGCGTTAAGAGCTATCTGATGAAGATCACCAACGCGAAGGCCGGGATCATCGCCGACATCGACGAAACGGATGACAGCCGCCCGACGCTGAAGAAGCGTCAACCTGACGCACCGGAACTTTCGACCAGCGGCGAGTCAAGTTCGTCATCCGACGACGGCCCGCCAAAACTGAAGAAACGCGGCGAACCGGAGCCCTCACCTTCGCCGGAGAAATAACCAAATGAAAAAGGCTGCCTGCGAGGGCAGCCTTTTTTATCATCTGTTGAACCCGACAGCTATTTTTGTTCCGGCTCAGTTGCGTTGACCGGCGCGGCTCGCTGTGAGATCACCGTTGTAAGAGCCTGCGGTATCTGATTTGAAAGGATATCGCCCTGATTCTCAATGACCTGGTCGATGAGCTCGAACTTTTCCTTGTCAAAGTCCTTGGTCATCAGCACGCCGTCTTTGTCGATCGACATCGGGTAGATCCCGAAGAACTGATTCTTAAAGTTCTCGAAGAAACCGACCTTCTCGCCCTGCATAACGTTCAGGCGGTCAGGCCTTGCCTCGGGCACTGAGGCCCCGATCAGCTCGAGCTGCTCCTTGGACTTGTCGACGTAGTCGCTATTCGGATAATCGCTAACGATCTGCTGAAAGTACCGTGCTGCCTGGTCGGTTTCCTCTTCCAGAAGATAAGTAACCGCGAGCTTGTAGAGCACTTCGTCCATCTGCTCAAAATTCGGATACTTCTCGATGATCTCCCGGTAGCGCGACTGAGCTCCCTTCAGGCCGCTCTTCTTCTGCTCGACGGAGAGATTGTAGTAATAGTTTGCGATGAGCATGTTGTGCATGCCGAGGTTATCCTGCACCTCTTTGAGGCGCTTCTCCGCTTCGCCTTTCAGGATCGAGTTCGGATACTGCTGCAGCAGGGCCTTAAGCCGGGATTCAGCCCGTTTCGCGCGGGTGGCGTCGCGGTCGGGCAAGCCGATCTGACGCATTTCGGATTCCGCGATCTTCAGTACGACACGGTCTGACAGCGGATGCGTAGGAAAGAACGTCAGCCAATCCTGGTATGCGGCCGCCGCCTGGATGAGCGATGAAGTTGAGCCTTCGAGATAGAACGAATCGCCTACCGCGAGCTTAGACATCGGCAAATAGGGCGAATCAGGGTACGTGGTGATGATCGTCTGGAAAAGCAAGCGTCCGACGTCGTAGTTCCCTTTCCTGATCTCCCGCGTGGCTATGACGAAAAGTTCCCGGTCCCGCCCCGGAGCGACGGAGCCGAGAAGCTCTTCATACTCGTCGTCCCCGCCTTTTCCAAAGATACCGAGGAACTTCTTTTTCTTCTTTTTCTCGCGGGGCTGGCCTACTGGAGACGTGGGATTGGCCCTTGCCGAGGCCGTCTCGAGCTGTGCTCGATCGACGCGGACCTGAAGCTCGCTCGTTGCCTGTTCGAGGTCGTTAACTTCACTTTTCTCGTACTTTTCGCCACGCTCGACCCTGCCTTTGATGTTATTTACATCTGACTGCAGCCGCCCTGCCTCTTTCTCGAGAGAAAGGAGCCGGCCAAGCGGCGTATCGACCTTCTTGTCGTCGTCTTTCTTGGACTTATCGGCCTTGTTCTCGTCCTTAATGGCCGACGCGGCCGCCGACAGTGAGCGGCGCATGGTCGAGAGCTTGTCGCTCATCACCTCGAGTCGCTGGGCATCCGTCTGCGCCGAAACAGTGCCGGCGAGGCCCATAAGGAAAATGAATAAAACTATTGCTATGCGATATGAATACATCTTCTACTGAGAGCCTCGTTAGGCCCAAACCGTTCCCTTTTCGATGAGCTTTTCAACTGCAGCCTTAGCGTCGCCCTTGCCGAAAACCGCCGAACCGGCAACGATTATCTCGGCGCCCGCCCCGGCGATCTCCGCAATGTTCGTTTCGTCAATACCGCCGTCTATCTCGATCTTTACGTTCAAACCGCGGGAATCAATGATACCTTTGAGCCGGCGAAGCTTATCAAGCATCGTCGGAACGAACTTTTGTCCGCCGAATCCAGGATTTACCGACATCAAGAGCACAAAATCCGCGTACGGCAGCGCCTCAGACAGCATCTCGAGAGGTGTTCCCGGGTTGATCGCGATACCAGCCTGGCCTCCTGCCTCGCGGATGGCGGTCAGCGTACGCTGAAGATGCACGTCCGCCTCGATGTGGACCGAGACCATATTTGCTCCGGCCTTAACGAACTCGGCCGCGTACCGCCCCGGCTCGCTGATCATCAGGTGCGTATCGATGACCATGTCCGTCGCCTTTCGGATAGACTTGACCACAGGCAGGCCGATGGTAATATTCGGCACAAAGTGCCCGTCCATTACATCGACGTGCAAGATCCGAGCACCGCCGCTGCGGACGGTTTCGATCTCCTCTGCCAGCCTTGTGAAGTCCGAGGACAGTATGGACGGCGCTATTTCAAACATTCAAAAAGTCGTCTATTTTGTTGCAGCAGCAGCGTGTTTCGTTGCACTGCGCATCAACGCTGCCGGGGACGCGTGTCGGTCTTGCCCGGCGGGTTTGGAGCCTTCGTGGCAGGCGCCTGAGTGTTACGGTTTGGCTTGTCCGGCACGTTAACCGCGGGTTCCTTGGACTTTGAGTTAGCCGGCGCCGTTTCGGAGCCCGATGTCGAATTCGAGTCGCTCGCCGCATTCACGTCGCGCGCGGTGTCGGCCTTTTTGCGGTTCGAGTTTGAATTCGACTTTGCCTTCTTGGGCTTCTCGGAGATCATCTCTTCGATCTTTTCTGAATCGTCCTCGCCGAGGTCTTTCAGGCTGGGCGGCTGATCGCCCTCGCCCGGCCCCTTGCTGGTGACCACGAGGATAAGTTGGCCCGTCTTTACGGTCTCGCCAGGTTTTGGGAGCTGCTCGATGACCGTCCCGGCCGGTTCCTGACTAAATCGGTCTGCGCGCTTCTTAATTTTCAGCCCGAGATGGGCAAGCTCGTCCTCGCCAGTTTTCAGGTCTTTACCGGTTATCTCCGGCACCGAGACCTCTTTACCCTTGAGCGACATATACACGACGCTGGCCATTCCAAAAAGGAATGCCGCGGCGAGCACTATCACCGTCGCCAGCCTGCCTATCGCTGAAACCGCCGAAGCCATAAAAACCCTCAGATCAAACAAGAAAGTCTAGCACTTTTTACCAAGCACGTTAACACTTCGATGCACGTTTCCTGAAGGCGGTTACAAAGAATCCATCCATCTCGTCGCGATGCGGCCAAGTGCGTGCCTGAGCAGCCGACGTTAGGAATCTCTCAGGCACGGCCGGTGCTTCGGGAGCGAAGTCCTCGAAGGCGGCCAGAAACCTCTTCGCCACGCCTTCATTCTCTGCGATCTCGAATGAACATGTCGAGTAAACGAGCAGGCCGCCCGGCTTAACGGCCCGGGCGGCCCTGCTTAGGATCGCGAACTGCTTCTCCGGCAGGTCTGCCAGGTCGGCTGGTGATAAAGAGTAGCGGATCTCCGGATTTCGACGGATCGTCCCGGTCCCCGAACATGGGGCGTCTACAAGGACCGCGTCGAAAAAGTCATCCTCAAACGGCAGCGTAGCCGTCGCGTCGTACTGGACGACCATCGCGTTCCGGCAGCCTTGGCGCTCGAGATTCGCTTTTAAAAACACCGCTCGCGAATGATGCAGGTCGCCCGCGACAGCGACCGCGGACGGTTCGTTAGAGGCGATAAGCCCGATCTTACCTCCCGGAGCAGCGCAAACGTCAAGAAAAAGGCCGTCGAGCGGGACTGTGACCGCCCGGGCGACCATTTGAGACGCCTCGTCCTGGAAGTAGATCTTATTCGCCGATTGAAGTTCGCGAAGAGCCGGCGAGGTGTGGTCGACCAAAAAGCAGCCCGGCACATCGGACGACGCTCGAGCCTCAGGGACTGATGCTAAAATATCAGTCTCCTTGTCCAGCACGCGAAACGACACTGGCCCCTGCCGATTATTCGCCACGGCAATCTTCGCTGCCTCATCCTCCCCGAACTGTGCCGTCCAGTGTTCGATCAGCCACCTCGGATGCGAGGTCGCAAGGACAGCGCGGTCGACGTCGTCCGCAGCCAGCGGTTCGGATGTTTCCGCGGCTGCACGGCGAAGGATCGCGTTTACGAATCCCTTTGCGGAGGTCTTTTTTGCACGCTGGATGAGATTCACACTGTCGCTGACTGCGGCGTGTGCCGGGATCCGCTCGAGAAACCTGACCTGATAAAGGCCGAGCCTGAGCGCGATACGAACCGCAAGATCCATCTTCTTGCCGCCGGCCAAAAGCTCCAAGACACGGTCCAGCCATATCTGCCGTCTCAGAACGCCGAGGACTAGCTCGTGACACAGGCCGCGGTCGAGCGGTTCCAGTGCCGCCTCATATTCCGGCAGAAGGACCGACGAGTACGCGTGCTCGGTCTCGATACGTCTTAGGATGTCAAAGGCCGCGGTCCGTGCGGGCGAGATCTTCATGGTCTCGCTGCCTTTCGCCGCTGAGAATGGTCGGGTTGGCCGCCCTTGTTTAGTGAGCTATCGACCGAAATTCGCTCGTCGAAAACAAAACACTCGCCATGCCAGAGCGATTCTTCCTCGGGCACGGTCTCGAGATATTTGAGAATGCCGCCCTCGAGTTGATAAACCTCTTCGAAGCCGAGCTGCTTCATATACGGTGCGAACTTCTCGCAGCGTATGCCGCCGGTGCAGAACATAGCTACGCGCTTATGCCGGGCGGGATCAAGGTTCTCGGCTACGTAGTCGGGTAGCTCGCTAAACTTTGCCGTGTCAGGATTTAGCGCGTTCTCGAATGTGCCCGTCGCATACTCGTAGCGGTTTCGCGTGTCGAGGACCAGCGTGTCGGGGTCGGAGATGATCTCGTTCCATTCTTCGGGCGAGACATGCGTACCTTCCCCAAGCGAGATGTCGACGGGCCGCTTTAGGGTCACGATCTCGCGCTTTATTTTGACGTCGATGCGGCGAAACGGCGCTGTGTCGTGAAAGGACGACCGGCACTTGAGCTGCGTACAAAGGATCTCGCCCGCGGCCTGGATAAATTCTTTGATCACGGCCGGCGATCCGCAGACCATGCCGTTGAACCCTTCATCGGCGAGGATGATCGTGCCGCGCACGCCTAGCCGCGAGAAGAGTTCGCGCAGTGCCAGCTTTACGTCGGGCAGCCGCCCGACCTCGGACATTTGCTTGAACTCGTAGAAGGCGATTATCTGAACTGTCTCTGTCATTTTCCCAAGAGATCCCCGGCCGCAAGTTTCGCGCCGTTCAAAAAATCGCGCGCCGACATTTTGCGTTTGCCCTCCGGCTGAAGCTCGACGATGCGAAGGGCCGTGCCGTTGCCGCAGGAAACCGTAAGGTCGTCGCCCTCGGCTGTTATGACCTGGCCGGCGGGTTTGGTATCACCATTGATCGCGGCCGACCGCCAGATCGTCAATCGGCTATCCGCGAATGTAGTAAACGCAGTCGGGAACGGCTGAAAGCCACGTACGCGAGCGGCGATGTGACGCGCCGGCATTGACCAATCGATCAGGCCGTCGGACTTTTTCATGATCGGTGCCAGACTGGCCTCAGCGTCATTCTGCGGCGTCGGCACGATCGAATCTATACCGGCAATGGTCGCAGACAAAAGGTCGGCACCGATTCCAGCAAGCCGGCCCATCAGCTCGATGGAATCTTCGTCGTCGTCGATCGGCGTCGCCCGCTGCATCAATATCGGCCCCGTATCGAGGCCCGCGTCCATCTTCATCGTGGTAACGCCCGTCTCGGCCTCACCGTTTACGATCGCCCAATTTACCGGCGCCGCGCCGCGATATTTCGGCAGCAGCGAGAAGTGCAAATTGACGCAGCCGTGTGGATAGACATCTAAGAACGTCGCCGGCAGGATGCGGCCGTACGCCACCACGACCGCGACATCGGCGCCGCGATATTTGAATACCTCCAGCGCATCGTCCGTGCGCAGGTTATGCGGCTGCAGCACATTAAGCCCGTGCTTTTCCGCTGCCGCCTTTACCGGTGAGGCCGTGATCTTTTTGCCGCGTCCGGCCGGCCGATCGGGCTGAGTATACACCGACACGATCTCGTGCCCGTCGGCGATCAACCGCTCGAGCGACGTTACCGCGGCCTCAGGCGTGCCCATAAAAACGATCTTCATACGCAAAAAAGTGCCGCGTCCTTGGTGAAGAACTTAGCACTTTGAAAATGCGGTGGTCGAAACCCCCTAATAACCGCAGTGATAATTGGAATATGCGAAGGAACGTGTCCACTTGCCGCCGTTCTTCGTGTAAGCGTTAAAGCCCGCACCCTCGAAGGACTGGACGTATGTGAAGACCTCGCTCGTGCCGTCACCGTCGTGGTCAAAGGCGTCGAGCAGCAGTTCGTGATACACTCCCTGGTCGACGTCCTTAATATCGCCGCTCATAACGCTCGCCTGGTCGACGGAGCGATATTCCTTGTGCCCGAGTGCGTACTTGCCATTGCTGCCTTTGGCGGCGATGAAGAACAGGAGTCCGCGTGTCAGCCGATCGATCTCGACCCAGTAAGAGCCAACGAGTTCTGCCTTGCCGTCACGATCAAGGTCTAGCGCGGTCAGGTTCTGATAGCGAAGCGTACCGGGCGTGAGCTGCTGACGGGTGAACTCAGCCTTCGCGAGGGCCTCGACCTCTTCTCTTTCTTCGGTCGTGGGTCGTCGGCGATAGCTTGCCGACGTGTTCTTGATCGGAACGTTTGTCGCCAGGCCCATTACGAGCCCCTGCAGCGGCGTCTTGGACGCTTTTGTTGTGGCGGTCGCCATGTTGCGTGAGCATTCAGCCTTGGCGTCCGATGACTTGACCGTTACGGTGCCCGCATTAGCTCCGCCGAATATGAGTTTGTAGACGGTTCCGGGCTTGTAGTAAGCACGGTTGAAGACGGTGATCAGCTTCAATTCGTCACTGCCGTTCACCGGCTCGTTGAGCTTGCCGCGATTGACATAGGCGATCGGCTCTAGGGTCTTACCGTCATTAAGGACAGCAAAGATCGCCGGCTTAGGCGGTTTTGAGACCGCCTTTTGCGCTGACGCGGCGCTCGCGAGACCGCACAATGCGATCATTAAAGCAGCGAACCTGACGAATGAATTAGTTGTCATATTCTCCTCAGATCTTTTGCGAGATCGATTTGCCCTGCATGAACTGCAGCAGGTATTCGCGGCCGCCGGCCTTTGAATCCGTCCCGCTCATGTTAAATCCGCCGAAGGGATGCACGCCGACCAGTGCGCCGGTACATTTCCGATTCAAATAGAGGTTACCGACGTGAAATTCACGCCTCGCTCTATCCAGCCGTTCCTGCGAAGCCGAGTAAACGGCGCCGGTCAGGCCAAACTCGGTACCGTTCGCGATCTCAAGCGCGTGGTCGTAATCGCGCGCCTTTATCACTGCCAGAACGGGCGCGAATATCTCTTCTTGCTCGATGGTCGCTCCGGGCTCAACATTGTCAATGATCGTCGGCTCGATAAAGAAACCTTCCGAATCGTCGCCCTTACCGCCAAGCACGACCTCGCCGCCCTCGTCGATACCTTTTTGGATGTAACCAAGCGTTGTGTCGAATGAACGTCGGTTAATAACGGCCGCGACGTTCGTGCTGCCGTCCGTGGGCTGGCCGACATTTAGTTCCTTTGCCCGTTCGACTACCTTTTGCATCAGCTCGTCATGTACCTTTTCATCGACTATCAAACGCGAGCACGCCGAACATTTCTGGCCTTGAAAACCAAACGCCGCCTGCACGACGCCAGTCGCAGCCGCGTCAATGTCTGCGTCGTCGGCGACGACGATCGCGTCCTTCCCGCCCATTTCGGCGACGACACGTTTGATCCAGATCTGCCCCTCACGCGTCTTTGCCGCCTCTTCGTTGATATGCAGCCCTACTCCTTTCGAACCAGTAAAGGAAATGAATCGCGTCTTGGGATGCGTTACCATCGCCTCGCCGGTCTTTGCGGAACCGCTGATGAAATTGACGACGCCCGCGGGCAGCCCGGCTTCTTCGACGATCTCCATGAACTTTGCCGCGATCACCGGCGAATCTGACGACGGCTTTAGGACCGTGGTGTTGCCCGCGACTACCGCAGCCATTGTCATCCCCGCCATGATCGCGAGCGGAAAGTTCCACGGTGGAATGATCGCTCCCACGCCCAGCGGAATGTACTCAAAACTGTTATCTTCGCCCGGATATGGCGTGACCGGTTGTTCGCCCGCCCAACGGACCATCTCGCGGCCGTAAAACTCACAAAAATCGATCGCCTCGGCCGTGTCACCGTCGGCCTCGGCCCAGGTCTTCGAAACCTCGAATATCATCCACGCGGACAGCTCGTGCTTCCGCTCCCGCATGATCGCGGCGATCTTGAAGAGATATTCAGCCCTTTCCGCAGGCGGCACGTTTCGCCACGTCTTGAACGCCTCGCTCGCCGTCGCTATCGCTCTCTCGACAAGCGACACATCGGTGTCGCCTTCGCTGAAAACACCGACGACCTCATCCTTTTTCGCGGGATTGTTACTTGTGAATTTCGACTCGAGCGATATCTTCTCGGCTCCGATAACGATCGGATATTCGCGGCCCAATTCTCCGCGGACCTTCTCGATCGCCGCACGCATCGCGTCGGCGTTCTCGGGC
>CAZWSK010000044.1:7985-16227 GCA_964636445.1 uncultured Chloracidobacterium sp. | reverse complement strand
CCTGTTGCCCAGGAGATCGTAGTCGACGGACCGTGATCACGGCCTTTACTCGTAGTGAAGAGGGCCGGTTCACCGGCCCTCTTTTTTTTGCACTTCGATAGCGACACCCTGGCATAGCTATTTGCCGAATCTATTGACACACTGCCCGCTCTGATTCACAATCATTTGTAGCATTACCCCTAATTTTGTTTATTGCCGGTTCAAGGAGGAACTTCGATGACATCCATCTCTACCATGGCCAGGAGAGCGATCCTGGTCATTTCTGTTTTTTGTCTGACTGCGCTTGCGGCGTTGGTATCGCTTGACGGCGTAAATGCTGCCCCGGCCGCTGTCGATGTTCCTGCCACGGAGGCACCGACCGCTACGTTCAATGCGAATGCAGGAACGCTCGGAGCTATCCCGGACGGTCCCGGCACGCCGAACCTTTGCGGGACTGACGGAACGCCGCGAAATGTTACGTTCACGGTGTCAGGCCTTTCGGGGGCACCGACGAGCGTCAGCGTGTCGATGACCCTGACACATTCCTTCGTGGGCGACGTTACAGCGACACTGATCGCACCAAATGCGACACAGCAGGTATTGTTCGGGTATACCGGTTCTACAACCGCTAACGGGTGCGGTGATAACTCAAACCTCACGGGCCCTTACACCTTTGCGGATTCTGCCTCCAACAGTTGGTGGCAGGCAGCCACCGCTGTTGGCGACACCGTCTCGGTGGCGTCGGGCAGTTATCGGACGAGCGCGCGGGGCGGAGCCGGCGCCGTCAATCCCCAGCCTCCGACGAACCTCAGTGCCGCATTTTCTGGCGTGGCCAATCCCAACGGTACTTGGACACTCAGGCTCACCGACGGCGGCGGCGGCGATACAGGATCGATCAGCGCCGCCAGCTTGACCATAACCTCAGGGGTCAGCCCGCCTCAACACGTGCTCGACTTCAACGGTGATGCTAAGACCGATTACACGGTCGTCCGCAATATCGGAGGAGGTGCCTCCGGACAAGTAGCATGGTTCACGCGCTATGCTGGACTCGCGGCGGGTCAAACCGATGTTTTCGGCATCGCATCCGACTTCTTCGTTTCTGGCGATTTCGACGGTGACAGTAAGAGTGACGTAGCAGTTTGGCGCCCAAATGCTCAGGCCGCGTTTTTCTATATACTACGAAGCTCGACTAACACCTTCGTTCCGGTCCAGTGGGGAATTACCGGTGATGATCCGACTGTCGTAGGCGACTATGACGGAGATGGAAAGACGGACTGTGCGGTATACCGCGGCGGAGCTTCGGCAGGCCAGCAAAGTTTCTGGCACGTCTTGAGAAGTTCTGACGGCGGTTATCTGCCGATACAGTGGGGCCAAAACGGCGACTTCCCCGCGCCGGGCGACTATGACGGTGACGGACGCGCTGATGCTGCCGTTCAGCGAAATGCTGGCGGCGGATCGGCCATCTTCTTCCGACGCTATTTCAACGGCAGTTTTGACCAGATCGTCTTTGGAACGCCTACTGACGTGGTCGTGCCGGGTGACTATGACGGCGACGGCAAGACCGACCTCGCTACCATCCGCGGCAGCGGAGGCCAGATCAACTGGTTCTACGATCCGAGCTCGATCGCGGGAACGCAGATCGTTCAGACGATCTTCGGGGCCTCTGCGACCGACTTCCCGACCCAGGGCGACTACGACGGCGACGGGCGCACCGATCAGGCTGTTTGGCGGCCCAGTGCGACACCGGGGCAATCCGCATTCTTCGTGAACGGATCTACAGCCGGCTTCTTTGCCTTCCAGCATGGTCAAAACGGTGATTATCCAGTGGCCAACTTTAACTCACACTGATCATCAGGGTCATAACAATAAAAAAGGCTGGGCATCGCTGCCCAGCCTTTTCATTTTGTCGATAGGTCAACGGCTATACGTATTTATCAATGACCCTGGCGATCGCTTCACGCGTTACCGCACCGACGATCCTTTCCTGTTCCTGACCGCCCTTGAACAGAATAAGAGTTGGGATGCCGCGGATGCCATACTGCTGTGGTACCGTCGGGTTTTCATCGACGTTCATTTTATAGACGCTCGCCTTGTCCTTGTACTCCTCAGCGACCGCCTCGACCGTCGGAGCGATCATGCGGCATGGGCCGCACCATTCAGCCCAAAAATCGACCAAAACGGGCTTATCCGCGCCCAGAACATCGTTCCCAAAATTTGTGTCCGTTACTTCATTTGCAAAATGTGCCATCAAATCTCTCCTGAAAATGTTGAATTTTTGCTTACTTTCAATACTAACCAAAGACGCCGAAATTGTCCCGTATCGCTTAATACCTAACCACGATCTTGCCAAAATGCGAGCTTGCGGCCATGTAGAGCAGAGCTTCTCTGGCCTCGTCAAAGCCGAAAGTTCGGTCGATGACGGGACGCGTCTGTTCGGCCGAGATCCTTGCGTTCATGTCCTCGAACATGCGCCGTGACCCGATAAATATCCCTTGAACGCGGATACCCTTCATAAAGATCGGTATCGGATTAAAACCGCCTGACGTGTCCAAAGCGCCGATCAGGGCAATGTGCCCACCGACTCGCACGGCCTTAACGGATCGCGGCAACGTACCCGTTCCGCCGACCTCAACAACATGATCAACGCCTCGACCCGAAGTAAGTTCAAGCACCGCATCGTCCCAATTCTCCGTCTCGCGGTAGTTTATAGTCTCGTCCGCGCCGAGCTCACGTACTTTCGCAAGCTTCTCGTCGCTGCTCGACGTCGAGATGACCTTTGCTCCAAGCATCTTCGCAAACTGCACCGCAAAGACTGAGACGCCGCCGGTTCCAAGCGTCAAGACGGTTTCGCCCGGTTGGACATTGCCCGAGACCACGAGAGCGTTCCAAGCTGTTACAGCAGCGCAAGGCAGTGTCGCTCCTTCTTCGAATGACAGGTGCTCCGGACAAGCGACCAGAGCCTCCTGGTCGAAAACCGCGTACTCACGCAGCACACCTGCATAACGGCCGGCACCTATCGCCGACTTCGCCTTCTCGGCCGCCGGTTCGCCATCGATCCATGCCGGGATCGCTACCGAGCAAACGCGATCGCCATCTTTCCATCTTGTCACGCCATGGCCTAACGCCGTGACCTCACCGCAACCATCAGAAAACGGTACGGCGGGCAGGCGCATCCGCGGGTTATAGGTACCTTCGACGACCATTACGTCACGATAATTAAGCGACGCAGCGTGCATCTTCACAAGCACCTCGCCCGCGGCCGGCTCTGGGACCTCACGCTCAACGAGGGCGAGATTCCGGATGCCAAATTCCTGTAACTCGTAAGCCTTCACTATTTTCTTGCCGACTTGAGATCCAGTCTTACCACAACATCGTCGCGTATCAGATCGTCAGCCTTTCCCGCATACATTATGTTGAAATTCTTTCGATTGATCGAGAATTCGCTCTTCACTGTAACCTCCTCAGGCGATACATTTATTACAGCCGGGAACGTAACCGACTTCTTTTCGCCGCGCAGTGTCAGATCGCCCGTCACGTTGTAATTCCCAACTGATCCGGCCGGCTCGATCTTAGTTGAGGTAAACATCGCTGTTCCGAAATTCTCAACATCAAAGAAATCCGCTGTCTGCAGATGCTTCGTAAGGCCGTCCGTATCTGTCCACACCGACTTCACGTCGATGTCGACCGCGACCTTGCTCGCCTCCGGCCTCTCGCCGACCAGATCGATGACACCTTTAAAACTCTTAAATCCTCCATCGTGTTTGCCGGTGACCTTTGAGCCGGTGAATTCGATCTTTGAATTCTCTGGCGTGACCGCGAGAGCATTGCCTGCGCTCTTAAGGTCAATAGGCGATGCCGCGGTCGATGCCGGCGATTTAGCGGATTCGGTGACCGTAGCTTTCGGTTTATTGGCGGCGGGATCCGCACACGCCGCCAAAAAGAGTGCGGCCGCGAAAAATGTTATCGATAAACTTCTCATTTTTAACCTTTATTAACCTTCCCTTTTATCTTTTAGGCACCGGCCCCGCGAACCATGGACATCACCCTCGCCAGTGTGTATTGCTCAAGCTTATCGTTTAGACTTTGGGTGATCTCTTTCTGCAAATTGCAGAGGACCGTTTCGATTCCGCGAGCAACAGGGCAATCCTGATTGGGTGGGTTCTGATGCAGTGCGAAGACCTCCCCGCATGACACAGCCTTATAGATCTCACAGAGCGTGATGTCGCCGGCAGGCTTCGAGAGGCGCGTGCCCCCCGATGCGCCCGTCTGTGAACTCACAAGCCCCGCTTGTCCCAGCTGCCCCAGCAAGCGGCGGATCACTACGGCATTGGTCTTCACGCTCGATGCAATATGTTCCGACTTCACATTCTCGTCATCCGCACTCGCTAGCATCGCGAGCACGTGGACCGCAACCGAGAATTGACTATTCGCCGCCATAATTGTAACTAGTGTAGTTACAATTCAAGTACCTGTCAAGCAAAAAGGCCGGTCACACGGCCGGCCCCAAGACGAGATCCGTTGATAGCGGCTACTTATTCAATGACGCGCCTTTCGCTGGCGTACCCTTGGTGACCGGCCGTGATGAGCCGGTCTTTACAACATTGTTCCCAGCGACGGGTGCGGCCTGCGGGCTCGAACGACGAAACGCAGCGACCGTCTCATTGGCTTTGCCTGCCGGAATGTTTATAACGTAAGGCTCAGGCGGCGTCATGTTCGTGCGAAGGTGCGGATTCAGGTATCTCAGATACTGCACTGTCGATCCGGACGCGTTCGCGATAACCGCGAGGTTAGTCGACGCAGGTACGCGGATCTGATCGTACATCAGCGGTGCAGCGGGGCGAATATGCCCGAAACCGTACTGATTGGGATTGTTCGCGATCAGGATCGTCGCGAGGATATTCGGCACATAGTTCCGCGTCTCCTGTGGCAGATAAGGATATGCCGCCCAGAAATCAGCCACGCCAGCCCGGCGGATAGCTCTATCAACGTTGCCCTCGCCGGAGTTATAGCCGGCCATCGCGAGTTCCCAGTTTCCGTTGTAGCGATTGACGAGGAACTTCAGATAGCGGGCCGATGCGCGGGTCGCCTGTTCAAAACTGTTCCGTTCGTCAACGTGCGCCGTGCGGCGCAGACCGTAGCGTGCTCCGGTGCCCGGAATGAATTGCCAAAGGCCCGAGGCCGATGCCCAGGACAGAGCAGACGGCTTCCATGCCGATTCCACCTGCCCGAGCCATGCCACGTTCTCAGGGATGCCCTCCTCGCGAAAGATCCTGCGAGCCATGCGCATGAACATTCCCGACCGGTAAAGGCCGGTCTCCATCGTCGTCCTTCCGCGGCCGCGATAGTAATTGATGTACTGCTGGATCATCGGATGGACGCGGAATGAGAATCCGAGCGATCGGTTGGCAACCGCGACCTGAGCGTATTGCAGCTGCTCCATCGCAGATTCCGAATTGATATTTTGCTCTTCCTCACTGAGTTCTAGCTTCGCGAGATCGTCGAGCGGTGACACCGTGTGTTCCTGCGACGTGAAGCCCGCGTTAACAATCGGCGTCTTATTTGCAGCGACCGTCGTCGAGGACGGTACAGCCACTTTTGGCGTCGAACGCGCCATCATCGACACCTTGTCAGCGAGTGCCCCGTCTATGGTCCAACCGCATGTAAGAGCGAGGTTCTTGATCTGCGGCAGGTTACGGTCCGTCGGAAACTCTATAAGATAAACCGTCTCGATCAACTGGTTGTAGCAGCTCTCGAGTCGCTGGTCGCGCTGGATGGTCGAATAAAGGAAAGCCTCGACCGATCTATTGAATTTCTCGCCGGCCGCGTGCTTGTTGTTGTCCTGATAGGCAAGCAGGCCCTCGTTGAAAGCCACGCCGGCGTCAGAGAGAACCTTGTTGACGGCGGTCGTTGCGCGCACGACGTCGTCACTCTGGGCTCTTGCGGCCGACCCAAAAATAAGAGTACAAAAAAGAATCGCGATCAGGGGGCTTCTCAGGAATTTATTCATTAATATCTCGTCTGACTTCGGAAGCTCAGGCAGGGCGAATAAGGCTATATTAAGGTAATTTTCACCAGAGCCAATATTTTAACGCACACCGGGCCAGAAAGTTCCGCCCTTTCCATAAGAGACGATTATCGGATTTATAACCTAGACTAGGTTACAACTCGAAAAAAATACTGTCAACGTTCGCTCAGGCCGCCTTCACGGCCTTTACCCTAGGCCTTTCGGCACGAGGTTTTGGACTTCGGAGTGCGGCATCAAAGACCTGCTGCACGTTTTCGACAAAAATAAACGTCAAATCGTCGCGAACTTCCTGCGGCAGGTCCTCAAGGTCCCGCTCGTTGGGAGCCGGCAAGATGACGGTTTTGATCTTTGCGCGGCGTGCGGCAAGCAGCTTTTCTTTGACGCCGCCTATCGGCAGGACGTTGCCGCGAAGCGTTATCTCGCCAGTCATCGCCACGTCCTTTCTGACAGGACGTTGGGAAAGTACTGAAACTAGCGCGGTTGCCATTGTGATGCCCGCGCTCGGCCCGTCCTTCGGAATCGCTCCTTCCGGCAAATGTATATGAATATCGTGGTTCTCGAGCACGGCCTCGTCGATGCCGAGATCGGCCGCACGGGCCTTAGCGTATGAGAATGCGGCTTGCGCCGATTCCTGCATCACCTCGCCCAGCTGGCCCGTAAGCTGCAGTTTGCCCTTGCCCCTGGTTTTGATCGCCTCGATAAAGAGTATGTCGCCGCCAACGGCCGTCCACGCAAGGCCTGTTACGGTACCGATTTCGTCTTTTTTCAGGGCTCCCTCAGTAAATATTCTCGGAACCCGCAAAAAGTCCTTTAGATTCTCCGCCGTAACTCGGATCGGCTTGAAATCGCCCTCCTGCTCAGCCTTTGCTCGTGCAACGCGCCGACAGACCTTGCCGATCTCGCGTTCGAGATGCCTGAGGCCGGCCTCCTGCGTGTATTCGCTAATGATGCGTTTTATGGCTTTGGCCTCGAATTTAATATCTTTCTTATCGAGCCCGTTTTCGTCGATCTGCTTAGGGATCAGGTGGCGTTTCGCGATCTCTAGTTTCTCCTCCTCGGTATAACCCGAAAGCGAGATGATCTCCATGCGGTCACGCAGAGCCGGTTGGATCGTATCGAGCATGTTCGCCGTCGTCATGAACATAACGTTCGACAGGTCGAATGTTAGGTTCAGATAATTGTCGCGAAACGCAAAATTCTGCTCCGGATCGAGGACTTCCAGCAGTGCCGACGACGGATCGCCGCGAAAATCCGCCCCGACCTTATCGATCTCGTCGAGCATTATCAGCGGATTGTTCGTCCCCGCCTGCTGAATTCCCTGAATGATGCGCCCCGGCATCGCGCCGACGTAGGTCCGACGATGCCCTCGAATTTCCGCCTCATCGTGCAAACCGCCAAGTGAAAGTCGCACAAACTTACGATTCAAAGCCCTCGCGACCGAACGTCCGAGCGATGTTTTGCCCACGCCCGGCGGGCCTACGAGACACAAAATTGAACCCTTCGGCTTCTCTCTTAATTTCCTGACCGCCAAAGCCTCTACGATGCGTTCCTTCACGCGTTCGAGGCCATAATGGTCGGCGTCGAGAATCCGTTCGGCTTTATTGAGATCCAGGTTGTCTTTAGAGGACTTTGACCACGGCAGGTCGGTCATTATGTCGAGCCAGTTCCTGAGCGTCGCTGTCTCCGCCGTGTCCGGATGCATCCGCTCCAGCTTTTTCAGTTGCCTAAGAGCTTCTTCCTCAGCAGCTTCCGGCATTTTTGCCTTGAGGATCTTGTCGCGGTACTGTTCTATCTCCTCGAACAGCTCGTTGCCCTCGCCGAGTTCTGCTTGAATGGCCTTCAACTGCTGCCGCAGGAAATATTCCCGCTGCGATCGGTCGATATCAGACCTCGCCTGCGCGTTTATCTCCTGCTGAACGGTAAGAACGTCGATCTCCTTTGAAAGCAGATCGTTGACACGCTTGAGCCGCGGCACAGGATCTTCGATATCGAGGACCGATTGGGCGTCCTCGACCTTCAATTCTAGATTTGAAGCCGCGAGATCAGCCAAACGGCCTGCGTCGTCTAGGTTCGCAATGATCGCCAGCACCTCGGGCGAGATGTTCTTGCCCAAGCTCGCCGCGCGGTCCATCGAACCGCGCACGTTGCGGATCAGCGCTTCTACCTTTAGGTCGTTGTCACCGCCCATCGGCTCCGTGATCGGCGTGACCTCGCTTGTGACGTACTTGCCGCCGCCGT
>CAZWSK010000044.1:4493-7885 GCA_964636445.1 uncultured Chloracidobacterium sp. | reverse complement strand
TAGATAACAATATCCCGCAAAGGCAGCACAGGCAGCACCGGCGGGATCTGCATCATCGGCTCTATCGCCTCAGCTTCAGCTAACGCCACGGGAAATTCATCCAGCTCGACCATAAACTTCTATGTTATGGGAACAGGCAGGAAAGGGCAAAAACCCGATCGGACCGCGGGCCGCCAGCCCGCGTGCCTCTAGTAAGCCTCACCAGGCCCCGCCGCTTACGCCGCCGAGCACCGCGTTGTGTCAGTAACGTGTTCTTCATCTGCGATCCTTCTCGGCCAGAGTATGGCGGCTCCGGCGATGCCGGCGAGGATGGACGCTGCGAAGACCGCGATCTTCGCGGCGGCAAAATCACCCGCGTTCGGGAACGCCTGTCCAGCGATAAAGAGCGACATTGTGAAACCGATTCCCCCCAGCGATCCGACACCTATCATTTGCCTCCAGTTGTACTCAGGCGGCTTATCGGCAAAGCCAAACTTCACTGCCGCCCACGCAAAGGCAACGATGCCGAGCGGTTTACCGACAACGAGGCCCAGAATGACCGCCGCCATTAGCGAACTGTGTCCAGCTATGACGTCCGTTGAGAGGGCCACGCCGGCATTTGCGAGTGCGAATATCGGCAATACAAAATAACTCGACCACGGTTCGAGATGACGCAGCAGCTTGTCGGCGGGCGACTCGATGCGGTCATGGATGGTGTCCAGAGCCCGCATGGCCGGTTCAGACGGCCCGTGACGAAGTACGGCCTCACCGGAACGTCTCGTCTCCTCTAGCAGCACATTCTCAGCCTGCGCGAGCAGTGCACGCAGGTTGCCGGGAGGACGCGTCGGCGTAAGTACCGCCAGGATCACTCCCGCGAGTGTCGCATGCAGCCCGGCCTCGTGCAGGAAAAACCACAGGACAACGCCGCCGACCGCATAGGGCAGCGGCCGGTAGACGTTCCAGCGGTTCAGCATTACGAGAGTGACGGTGACGGCGACCGACAGCCCGATGAACAGGAAACTAATGTGGCTCGAATAAAAGATAGCAACGACGATGATCGCCGCGAGATCGTCCACGATGACCGCGGCCGTGAGGAATACGCGTAGTTCCACAGGCACACGATCACGTAATAGCACGACCAACGCGATCGCGAACGCCGTGTCCGTCGCGATCGGTATGCCCCATCCGTGCTGCAGCGGCGTGCCGGCCAAAAACGCCAGATAGATAAGCGCCGGTATTATCATTCCGCCGAACGACGCCGCGACGGGCAGTGCGGCAGAGCGCTTTGTCGCCAGGTGCCCGACGGTAAATTCTTTCTTGATCTCGAGCCCGACCACGAGAAAAAAGACCGCGAGCAGGCCATGATTGATCCAGTCGAGCAGCGGCAGTTTGAATGAGGATCCGGCGAATTCCAGCCCCGTGACCGAATGCCAAAACTGCTCGAACTGCGGCCCGATCGGTGAGTTTACGAGAACAACCGCCAGCACCGACATCACCAGAAGCAGAACGCCCGTCGACGGCCCCCAACGAACAAAATCGAGCGCCGCCGTCTGAAACCGGTGCCCCAGCGACCCAAGCATCGCCTCGGACAGCGCGTTTTCGTCCCACGCTCCTTCGTATTTGCGGCCGTTGATAAAGAATGTGGGCGTCACACGCGCCGCACTCTCGCGTGCGCTCGCGCGATCCTCGTCAACTCGAGCAGATGCCCGCTCTCGTGCTTCTTGAAGGTTTGGGTCGCTTACTGGAAGGTGAAACCGTGCCGCGATCTCGTCCAGGTCGCCGTCGGCAAAATCGGGCCCGCGGCGCATTAGTTCGTCATGCACCAGCCAGAATTTATCGCTCGTCTCGGCCGCAAATTCCGCCAGCTCTGCCGCCGGCCGCGCCGTTTCGCTGCCCCTGATCGGCAGCTGCCGAAAAGCGTACACCATCCGGTCGCCAAACCTGTCCCGCAGATCCGCGATCACCTCGTGCGCGGCGTGGCAATGCGTGCACGAATAACTACCGTACTCGATGAGCACGATCTCGGCGTCCGCGTCACCAATATAGTGGTCCCGCGCCGGATCGAACCCCGACGCCAGCCGGCCTCCGCTCTCCAATGCCATAAGCCTAAACTATACAGCAGACGTTCGGAGTTCAAAGCTTAGCTTGCCGTTCTGAGTTCAAACTTCAGTTTGCTCTTACGCACGTAAGAGATACTAAAGTTTGAACTCATAACTTTACGGAATATACGCCTTCGGCATCGCCGTGTCTGTCGCGGCACCGAACTGGAATCCGGTATAGCCTTGCGACGAACGCAGCATGTGCCAGATGCCTTGGCGATAGACGGCACGGTCGTAAAGGTTGTCGCCGTCATAGTCACCGGGGACCGGAACATCGCCGGCGGCTCCGAACGGCATGAACTCGACCTGGCCGTTAGAGCTTTTCAGCACGATCCACAGCCCGTCGCGGAACACGGCGATGTCGTCCTTGTTGTCTCCGTCGTAGTCTGCCGGAACGGGAATGTCCGTCGACAAACCAAAGTTCGTCGTCGTGGTAGTGCCGTCGTTGTTCCTCACGACCCAATCGCCCGTCTGCGGGCGGAAGTAAACAAGGTTCGACTTCCCGTCACTGTCCGTGTCCATGGCGTAGGGTTTATCGAGGCTCTGGCCGTGCTGGATGAACGAGAATCCACCGTTAGCACCGCTTGAGTTGACGATATACCAGGTTCCGTTCGACGGTCTCCAGGCCATCACGTCGGTCTTCTTGTCATAGTCGTAATCGCCCGAGATAAACACGTCGCCCGCGTTGCCCCACACCGGGAACTTGGCCGTATTAGTCGAACTTTCGAGATAGACGAGATCGACGCCCTCGGCCGTAGTGAACCGCGACACCCCAAAGTCCGTCTTGTTGTCCCCGTCAAAATCACCCGCGATAGCAACATCGCCCGTGTTCCCGAACTGTATCCCAAAGAAGCTCGCATCAGTCGAGCGGAAAGTGTAAAACGCACTCAAATTCTCATTCGGTGTCGCAAACGCCGACGGCCTCCAAACCGTTAGATCGGTCTTATTGTCCCCATCGTAGTCACCGCGTGTATACAGGGGCGTCCCACCCGGCGACGGGCTGGGGCTCGGCGATGGCGTCGGCGTGGCCGGCGGCGTGGGCGCTGGCGTCGCGGTTGGCGTCGGTATAGGTGAAGGCGTGGGCGTTGGTAATGCTAGACAGCCTCCTAGTCGAATCGCCATATTGTTTACGTCTTGGCTTGTGGAAACAAAATCTTGGACAGTGTCGCCATTGAAGTCCCCGATCGCCAGGCCAAATGGGAAGCTGCCATTCACAATAACATCCGGTGTTAGCGTGAAACCTCCATTTCCATTTCCCTCACGTACCGAAACCGAGCCACCGGTGTTATTAGCGGTCGCGAAATCCTGGTTGCC
>CAZWSK010000044.1:0-4482 GCA_964636445.1 uncultured Chloracidobacterium sp. | reverse complement strand
GCAAGCACAACACGCGCAGGCTTAACCGTCACGCTGACAATGCTGAAAGATCCAAACACGCCCGAACCATCGCCCGCCCAAATCGAAACAACATCATTGCCCTGCGCGACCGCGAGATCCTGATTGCCATTATTATTGAAATCCCCTATCGCAACGCTACGAGGATTAGTCGGACCTGGGTACGTGGTAACAGCGAATGTTCCCAATCCATTCCCCAACCCGACTGAAATCGAATTCGAGCTTTGGTTCGCGACACCCCAATCATGGTTCCCGTCGTTATTAAAGTCGCCAACGGCCAAACCGGTGGGGTTCGTACCCACACTAACCGAAACTCCATTTGAGAATCCCCCCATGCCATTCCCCAGTCTGATTGCGACATTGTTTACCGGATGTTCATTCGAAATGGCAATATCCCGCCAACTATCGTTGTTGAAGTCACCCAACGCGACAAAAAATGGGTTGCCACCCGCAGGGATATCTGTCCCTCCAGTGAAGGCCCCCGCCCCGTTACCGAATCGCACAGAAAACCGTGCCGGCGCTGTAATTGGCAACTATAAGGTCTTGGTTGCCATCTCCGTTCATATCGCCGATTGCCAGACTCGAGGGATTGATACCGACACTCACCTCCGGAGCGATCGTGAATCCTCCTAAGCCATTTCCTAACCGAATCGCGACAGAACTCGTCCCTTGATTAATTACGGCAAAGTCTTGCATTGCATCGCTGTTAAAATCGCCCACGCCTACATGGAAGAGAGGCGTACCGACTGAAACGTCGGGAGCGTTGCTAAACTGAATTGTGCCATTGCATAGCTGACCGCTAACTACAGTCAGGAGGAATGTCCTGCTCACCACACCGCCCGCGTTGTAAGCACTGACCGTAACTGGATACACACCCTTAGGGTGAGCATTCGTGATATTAACAACGCCAGAGGCTGGATCGGCCGTTAGCAGTCCCTTAAAGTTACTTTCAGTGGTGACAACGAACCTGACGGCGCCCGTCGGGGGGGCACTTGGCGGCACTACCGAATTGGCACCGATGGCAACCTGCGTCGCCGGATACGAACCGATTGCTGGAGGAGTTGCCGTTGGAGTTGGTGTCGGAGTTGGCGCCGGAGTCGGCGTTGGTGTCGCCAGAATACGCGAGACTGGCCAACTATCCGAAGCAGCCCCAACGGTGATGGAACCGTTGAACATAGAAAAACCTACAGAGTCGTGCGGAAAATCTCGGCGATCAACGGTCGCGATTACCGTTCCGTCCGACTTGCGGATATGGTAGACACCTTCCGGATTCGCAATTAATTCAATCGTTGCACCGTTGTCAATTCCGACGAGTCCGGTAATAACTGAAGTATTCCGGAGGCTGCAGAGCGAATCATAAGCCGTGACATCGAAAACCCAAACGGTCTGAGAACTGCCGCTAACGTTCTTGATCGGGACAACCAATCCATGAAGATCATAATAAGGAGCTGGAAACGAGAAGACGCCATCCGGGATCGAATCGTGATTTTGACAGCGGCCCACTGCCTCTCGAAACTGTGATACGACAACCGCCGTGTTATTAAGCACTAGATGGTTGTCTTTCTCATTTACCACGCCCGTAGGACTACCGTTATAGGTTACCGAGGGATTCGAAAAATGAGGCACTCGCTCGCAACCGCTCGTACAGGGATCTTCGTAAGACATAACCGTACGAAAGTTTCCGTTTACCCAATGACCAAAGGCGTATGGAAAAATATGCGGGCCGGAGCCAGCATTCTCCGGGTTGTGTGCAGCCCCTTGGTTATGCCCTAATTCATGCGTCATGCTGAGATTGGCAACCGCACATTCCCTCTTAGCGGCAGAGTTGGCATTGGCTTCAAAGTTGGGCGACAGAATCGTCATGAGAAAAGCAATCCCGCAACCATCACTGCCATCTTCGACAATAATTGACACGAGGTCGGCTTTCAGCGAGTCACGCGCCAATCGGACGGTTGGATCCTGCCGCGCCCAGTCTCGTGCTGCCTCGACAGTTCCCGATGCTTCGTCATAATCCACCTCAATTGTTCCTACAAGGCGTACGCGCGGAGAGATATTGCTGTTTAAGTACGCCGTATTCGTTAGGTCAATGGACGATTGTGCAAAAGCCTGCGCCTCCGCAGTGCCACCGAGTTCATCCTTAACTTGTGAAGTATAGGCAATCAGGACATCAATGACCGGGCCTCCGACGAGAGATTCGGCTCCCCCTACTGACTCGTTCTCCGCGCCGAGCCTCCAAAAATCCTTTTGCCGATTCGATTCCCCGTGAAGACTAAACGGGGAACGAGGTATTTCCGCAGCCCCGGCGCAAGGAAGAAAACGGTCCTGGTTAATTTGAATCAAGGTGTGTCTTGATTTCCCTCGCGGGACGATCTCATAAACAGAGCTCCGCCCATAGATCAGCCCCGAAATCGCATTCCCGTTTTGCGACAGGACAATGTCGCGAACAAAGCCTTTGCTATCACGGATTTGTCCTCGCCAGGTAGTGCGTCCTTGATCTTGGGTCTCGAATCCAAAATGTGATCGTCGTTCAGCGGAATATGTAACTCCATCCAGCAATTGCATTGACAATTTGCGTGCATCCTTCAAAGCCAATCGTTCGAAATCAAAATAGATATCTTGTTCACGCACGCCACCCGATGAAATTGTCGAGGAATCTCGGGGCAAACCGGAAAGGGAGAATAGTGGCGTTATTTGGGTCTGATCTTGGCCAATCGCCTTCTGAACCAAAATGCTTCCGAACACAAGGAGAACTGATAGCGCACAAGTGCTTATTCGACACGCCAAAAATCGAGTTCGTCGCAATGCTCTCATATTCGAGATCTCCGGAATAGGTTGATCGAAGCTCTCGACCAATCCGCGACGACTATAGACCTGCCTAATTAGATTTGCAAGCGTTTGGACACAAAGTCCAGCCCGATGAAGATGTCATGATCTCGCCGTCTCAAACGCTCATGCCTAGCTAGCGGTGACGGCCAATTTTCTTGGTAGCGGGGTTTTCGATCATTCGGACTGACTCTATTCAATGGAAAACTGCGCATGGAGAATGACGGGTCACGGGGGCGTGACAACAACTGCGTGTGGGGCTAACCGCTCCGGTTTGCGACGGCGGTAGCGGCCGGTTTTTCTTGTGCCGGTCTTTCTGTCCGCAACGCGTCTGTCGCCTGTATACGACGGGGACGCGGAAGTCTAGTTCTAGGAGCAGCACGCCGTGTTCGAGGCGGGCGGTGGGGAAGCCGACGGTGCAGTCGATCGGGAGTTTGTGCCGTCGGACGAAGCGTTTATCGTTGATCACCCAGTTGTTGTGGGTTCCCTTTTTGCTTAGCTTCAACCGAGGCCGGAGGCGTAGCCTCATGTCTTTATGAGATGATGCCGGAAAGGCGGAGCCATTCCGCACATCCGTGGGCATAGCCCAGGGGCAGGGAGCGGCGGCTGGGCCGCGACCGCAGTGCGCCGATGGCTCGCCTCGCTCGCGGCAGAGCCGGCAGAAGTCCCTCGACCGCCACCTGAAGGTGGAGGCAATTCATTGAGCGCCGTGGCGGTACATAAAGAACATCATCATCGCGAGTCAACCCATCAAAACCATCAACCCCGCCATAAAGACCATCACGCCGCCATCAAGAACATACAGCTCACCATAAGCAGAGATCGCGTTGTCATCAAGACCATAAAGATCGTCGGGATCATGAACAGAATCGATTTGGGCCCGGTGTAAAACGCGGGCGGTTCTGGGGAGAAAAATGGCGGTTCGGACATTCGACCAATCTGGGGTTTATATTCGACCAATCGAGGGTTTATATGTGCGCTATACGGGGTTTATATGCGACCAATGTGGCGTATTTCCTCGACAAAACGCGATCTTGGGCAAAACCCGCGCAAATTCGTCAAAAACACAAAAGTGCGCGCTTTATTTTAGGATCTCGTTGATCGAATTCTCGAATATCTCGACTCGGCGGCGGGCGCGTTTTACTTCGGGATGGTCTTTGTTGTATCTGGCGGTCAGGCGGTTGAGATTGGTCTCTAGTTCGGCTTTTTTGACGATGAGCTTGCCGAGCGCGAGGGTGAGTTTGCCCGTCTCAGAGGGCTTGACGCCGTAGATCTTCTCAAGGGCCTTATCGAGGGCCGAAAGCTCAAATCGGAGATCGACGATCTTTGGGTTCTGCTCCGTATATTGCTCGGAAAGGGCGTCGAGTTCGGCCATTAGCTCGGTCTTTTTTAAGAGCACCTCAGCGAATGCCGGCGACGATTTTATCGGCCCGGCCTCATTCTGCGCGGCCGCGGCGATCGCCGACAAGGTGATCAAGAGAGTCACGATAAATAGCTTTTGGTGCATCATTTAGACTGAGGCGGCCTGTCGTTCGATCTGGGGAACGACCGGCGGCTCGCACGAGGTGAATTCGAGGTCCGAATCAGCCTCGACGACGCCGTCCCCGAAGGTCTCACGCCGCTCGAGCGTCTCAAAGTACG
>CAZWSK010000043.1:2890-16280 GCA_964636445.1 uncultured Chloracidobacterium sp. | reverse complement strand
CCGCCGGCGGAACGCTGCCGTCGCCGACCGACCCTGACCTCGCTCAGAAGGTGCTTGGCCTTGATAACGCCTTCGCGCTGAATCTTACGAGTTTGATCGAGGCCGTAACGGCTACCAAATCGCCGGTCGTGGTCAACCCGACGTCATACGGCCACGGATTCCTGCTGAATGACCTTGCTCTAGAGGGTACTGTTCCTTATCACGAGGGAATGCACGCCATCACCTCGCCGATCGCCGGCCTCGAGGGCGACCCTGAAGGTTCGGCCCTGAACGAAGGTCAGGCAGATATGTGGGCGTTTACGATCACAGACAATCCGAGCCTGGGCGACTATGTCGTCAACGCTCATAAGTATCGCCAACGCTTCCGTGACAACGGCCGCGATCCGGATTCGATCGCGTACATTCGTAGTGCGCGTTCGACGCTGAAATACGGCGATATCGGAACGCTGCTCGATCGGACGACAGGGGCGCCGATGTTCGAAGAACATTACGACGGTGAGATCTATATGTCGACGATGTGGGACATTCGCGAGATGTTCGATCGCATCTACCCGCAGGCAGGTACATACAAGCGCCCACGTCCGTCGGACGGCCAGGCCCTCAAACCGATCACCAAGGGAACAGAGATATTCGAACGCGACTTTCTCGGCTCGATGTACGTCCTCGGCACGACCGCACCGGACACGATGGTCAAGGCTCGTGACGCGATGATCGTCGCCGACCAGATGCTATATCCGTCGGACGCGACCGACCCTGATTCGCCCGGCAAGCACCGGGCGATGATCGAGCAGATATTCGCCGCGAAAGAACTCGGCATCAACGCCGCTGAGGTGACGGGCGGACAGGCGACGATCTCGACGCAAACGTCGCACTTTACCGGCGAGCAGGCCGCTCCGGCGATACCGACGGGCGTGACGTCGGCTTCTGAGACTTCGCGTTCGGTCAAAGTGTCGTGGACGGGCGTGAGCGGAGCCGTCGCCTATCAGGTGCTGAAACGCAAGAACGGATTCGAGAACCGCCGCGAACCGAACGGCCGTCGCGAGTTTGCCGACGGTGACTCTTCGACGACAGGTTACGAACACGTAGCCTTCGTCGACGGAAATCGGAACTATTACGAGGACAAGGGCGCGGTTCACGAGGTGTTCGCTCCCGAGGGGCTCAGCGACCTCTTCAACCATCATTACGTCGTCCGCTCGATCGGCGTGAATTCGACAGGCCAGCTCGGCTTCTCAGAATTCTCCACGACAACGCAGCCGGCCAAACAGCGTCAGGACCTGACGGCTCAGGTTGATTCGACGATATCGAATATCAGCTTCTCGAACGGCGTGATGGCTTTTGATAACAAGCTTACGAACGCCCGTGGGGCACTCTCGACCGACAAGACGATCTATGCTCCGATGGAATTCAAGATCGTCAGCATCTCGAACCCCACGGTCACCGTCAGAAACGCCGACAGCGACCATACGTTCTTCTACAACCAGACGCTGCCGCTCGGAGCGACGACATCAGCCCGGAGACTGGAGTTCAACGATCCCGGCGCACAGATGTTCAGCTTTGACGCCAGGGTTTACGGCAACGCCTTCGCAGGTGCCTCGAACGGCACGACGCCGGGAGGCAGCCCCGGGACAAGCAATCCGCCGGCACCGGTCGTCTACTCGATCTTCCGTGAGAACAAGACCGGAACGCTCATCGCAGGCGAGCCGACGGCCACCGGCGGAGCGAGCGCGACGTGGGGTGACCCCGCGTTCAAGGGCATCACGTGGGATGACGTTCTCATTACGACAAGATCAGACGCACTGTTCTTGGACGCAACGCTCAGCTCGACGACCGCTGTCGATCTCGATTTCGAGTTAAGGACGATGGACGGAGTAGTGCTGGATGATTCGGCAGGAGCTACTGCCGCCGAACGTGTCGGCGCCGCCGTGCAGCCTAACACAACATACGTATTGCGTGTGCTCGGCTTTGCCAACGGGCCGTCGACATTCAATATCGTCAGCGACCAGCTGTTGCCGCAGAATTCGCCAAACGCCAATGCCGGCACGACCGGCGGAACATCGGGCACAGGCGGCGGCGGAACGATCTTGAATCCGATCGGCAGGCTCTTCCGCTTTACGGTGAATCCTGTCTTACGAACTGTGCAGATACGCCTGCTGTAACTTTATACATTAATACCAGCAACGCAGGCGATGGGCCGGACGAGTTCCGGCCCTTTTTATTGTGTGATGAAGAGCTCCTCGATGTTCCATAGCGAGTACGGCATGATGCTGCTGGGCGAGAAATTACCAACGCGTGAATTCGCAGCCGAGACGACGTGCCGGGCGACGATCGGGATCGTCGGCATGTTGTCGCGCACTATTTGCTGGATCTCGTGAAACGCGGCAAGACGCTTCTGCTGGTCGCGCTCGACGGATTGCTGTGCAAACAACTCATCGATACGTTTCTCCCATTCGGTCGCCGGTGTTTTCTGATTGGGCTGCCACTGGTGCGTCGCAGCTGATGATAGCAGGAAGTTCGAGTACGATGACGGCTCCAGATCGGTCTGAGACAAGCCAAATAGCATGGCGTCGTAATCGTAACTCTTGTTCGCCTTTTCCTGTATGGCAGCTATGTCTATCGGCGCTACCTGCATTTTGATACCGAGCTTGGCCAGGTCCTGCTGAATGACCGCGGCCTCCAGCTTACGGGCTTCGATCTCGGCCGGAACGATCAGGGTAAATTCCACGTTCCGCCCTTGCGCGTCGGTCAACACAGGAGCCTCGGCCGTGCCGCCTTTCTTGAATCCCGCGTCACTGAGGAGCTTTTCGGCGTCGGCGAGGCTGTAAGTTATCTTCGGCAGCGACGGGTCGAGCCAGACCTTGTTGGCGGGCGACACAAAACCGTACAGCGGCGTGGCGAGGCCCTGCAGCGTGACGTTCGCGATCGATTCCCGATCGACTGCGGATGCTATCGCCTGACGAAAACGCTTGTCGGCGAACCACGAACGCTTCACATCATTTGCCAGCGGCTTGCCCGCCGGGTCAGCCGTGTTCAGGTTGAACCAAATATGGTCGATGCCGAGGCCGGGGCCGACGTCGACCGCACGCGTCGCCTGCTGCGACTTTGATAACGAGACGTAATCGTTAGTTCGGATTCGATCTGCTATATCAAGCGACCCTTGCGTCAGCCGCACGAGCGTGTTGTTTGCGTCCGGAATGACCTCGATCGAGAATTTGTCGAGATACGGCAGCTGCGTTCCGGCAGCGTCTTTCTTCCAGTAGTGCGGATTGCGGGCAAAATCGATACGCTCGCCCGGCGAAACGGCCTCGACAACGAATGGGCCGCTTGAGACGATGCTGGCCGGTGCGGAAGTGATCTTCATGGCCTCGGCGAGCTTGCCCGCCTTTTGCTCGGAGCTGAGAACGTGCGCCGGCAGGACGCCGAGATTTACGAGATAGTTCTCAGCGCTGGCAACCGGGTGCGGAAATATCATCTGCATCTCGGTCGCGGATATCTTCTTTGTCGCGATGGGCTTGTCATCGACCAGCATCGCGTCGCGATAGGCCGCCGCCTGCGTTTTTTCGTCGTAGATCGCCTCGAGAGAAAAGATGACGTCGTCAGTTGTCAGCGCATGCCCATCCGAGAACTTCAGTCCCTCACGCAGCTTGATATCGAGCGTTTTGCCGTCGGGCTGCATCGTCCACGATTCCGCTAGGCCGCCGACGTATTTGAGGTTTGCGTGGTCAAACTCGACAACACGGCTCGTCAGCGTAAATCCCGCACCAATGAGCGTCGGCTCATCCTCGGCGAGCATGTAATTGAATGTTTTCGGCGCGGAGGTCAGCCGGTATGAGATCCTGCCGCCGCGCGTTCCCGCCGTGCGGGATTCAGGCTTTGTCTCGGTCGGCGCCTTCGACGCCGGCGGTGAGCCGCAGCCCGACAGGATGCAGCAGATCAAAAGGAACAGACCGACAGCTCGTCTTCGTCGTAACATCGTTGATCTCCGTATTGAATTACCGATTAGCGGCGTGGCGCTTCTGAGTTTAGTTTCTTTCGGGGCCTAAATCAATTAGTTTAGCGCCCGCGAGGTCGCCGCCGATTTTCTTGGTCTTGCGGTTAGCGGCGTTATAGAATCAGATTGCTCGTGCACTTGAATACGTGACCCCCGAACGCTGGCAGCAGATCGAAGCGATTTTCCACGAGGCTTTAGCTCTCGATGAGGCCTCGCGCGCACAACTTCTTGAGCGGTCTTGCGGATGCGACGCCGGACTGCGGGAAGAGGTCGAGAAACTCCTCGCTCAGTTTGCTGAGGCCAGCAGCTTTATAGAACAACCGGTGTATGAGAACGTGAAAGGCCCGGTCTTGTCTGCCCTTCTCGACGACGGCGAAGAAGACCCGATAATCGGAACACGCCTCGGAGCTTACCGCATTCTTCGCGAGATCGGTCGAGGCGGCATGGGAGCGGTTTACGAGGCCGAGCGTGCCGACGGCGAGTTTCACATGCGCGTGGCGATAAAGATCGTAAAGCGCGGCATGGACACAGACCTCATCCTGCAGCGTTTTCGCCGCGAGCGGCAGATCCTTGCGCTGCTCGACCATCCGAATATCGCCGGATTTCTCGGCGGCGGCTCGACCGACAGCGGCCTGCCGTATTTCGTGATGGAGTTCATCGACGGCAAGCCGCTCTATCGTTATTGCGATGATGATCAGCTGCCGGTAGACGAGCGTTTGCGAGTATTTCGCCGTGTCTGCGCAGCCGTCGACTCGGCTCACCAGATGCAGATCGTCCACCGCGACCTCAAACCGTCAAACATCCTCGTCAAGGAAAACGGCGAGCCGAAGCTGTTAGATTTCGGCATCGCAAAGGTGCTCGACCCGCTGATAATGGCGACCGAGATCGACCCGACGGCGACGCAGATGCGGCTGATGACGCCGGAATACGCGTCGCCCGAACAGATCGAGGGCCGCGCGGTCGGGGCGTCGTCGGACATCTACAGCCTGGGCGTCATCCTGTATGAGCTGCTTACTGGCCATCGCCCGTACGAGCTGAGCAGGCAAAATCCCGCGGACGCAGCACGTGTCATTCGCGAGGAAACTCCGTCACGCCCGTCGGAATGTCTGACGGGCCGCGATCGTCTCGTACCTGTATCGCTGAGCCAGTTGACCACAGTCGAGTACGTGTTTTCGTCACGCTCAGCAAGCGCCGCGGAATTGCGGAATAAGCTGGCGGGCGACCTCGACCGAATAATCCTCAAAACCCTCAGCAAACGTCCCGAGGACAGATATGAGACCGTCGCGGCCCTGGCGGACGACATTTCGAATTATCTCGAGAACCGTCCCGTCAATGCGCGCAATTTCGTCTCCCCTGATCTTCTGAGGCTTACCGACCATCGCCAGTCGATAGCGATAATGCCGTTCAAGATGATCGGCGTCGGCGATGCAAAGAGCACCGACGACATCTTCCTAGGCATCGGCCTCGCCGACGCGCTCGTCTCGCGCCTGAGCGGCGTGAATCGTCTTATCGTGAGGCCGACCAGTTCCGTCTTTCCGTTCGCTGAGGAAAGTCCGATCACGGCCGGCGAGAAGATAGGCGTTGATTTCGTGCTCGAGGGCTCGATACGGCGCATCGGCGAACGGATACGCGTAACCGCTCAGCTTCTTTCCGTTGCCGAGGGAGCGACCCGCTGGGCGGAGAAGTTTGACGAGAAGGCGACCGACGTACTCGAGCTCGAAGATTCCATCTCTGACCGCGTCGCAAAGGTCCTGCTGCCGCACCTCACCGGCGACGAACGCCGGCGCCTCGAGAAACGCGGCACGAACAATAACGACGCGTACCACGCCTACCTGCGCGGGCGCTATTTTGTAAACCAATTCACGAGCGACGCCCTGCCAAAGGCGGTCGAGGCCTTTCAGGAAGCAGTGTCGCTCGACCCCGACTACGCGCTGGCACATGTCGGCATCGCGGACTTTTACATCTGGTCGGCGATCTTTGGAATGATGCCGTCAAAGGAGGCGTTCCCGCAGGCTCTGCGATCGACGCTGCGGGCCCTCGAGATCGACGATACGCTGGGCGAAGCCTTTGCCCTGCTCGCGTTTGTCACGCTTATCTACGACCGGAATTGGGGCCGGGCAGAGCTCTTCGCAAAGCGGGCCATAGACCTCAGCTCGAACTATTATTTCGCACACGAGGCATACGCGAATATTCTTTGCTCGCAGGGACGGTTCGACGAGGCGCTGTCGTCGATGCGTCGCGCTGAGGAGCTCGATCCGTTCTCGCCCCGCACTAAGGTAATGCTCGCATGGATCCTCTATCAGGCCCGCCGGTATGACAAAGCGCTGAGAAAAGCGCGTCAGGGCGACGAGATGCAGAAAGATTTTCCGCAGGGGAAAATGCATGTCGGCAACGTGCTGATCGCCCTCGGGCGAACGCAGGAGGCCGTCGAGACGCTGCAAAATTGCTGCGATCTATGGCCGGCGGCTTTGCCAAAGTATTTCCTCGTAGGATCATTAGCGGCCGACGGCCAGATGGACGAGGCCCGCAGGGTCGCGGCTGAGGTTGCGTCCGCTGACTCGGCGTTTATCAAGCCGTCGTTTGCCGCCATGGTGAATCTTTACGTCGGCGAGATCGACGCGGCATTCGAATGGTTCCAGCGTGCGGTCGATGAACGCGACGAGTGGATGACGTGGTTCGGCACGGAGCCCAAACTGGACGTCATTCGCAAAGACCCGCGTTATTTGAAGATCCTCGAGCAGACCGAGAACCCGATCGCCCAGCGGCAGGCAAAAGCCGCACCGACATCCGACGCATCGATCGCGGTCCTGCCTTTCAGGATGATCGGCGGTGAGAATACCGGCGAGAGTGAGGACAGTTACCTGAGCCTCGGCCTGGCTGACGCGCTGACGATGCGGCTATCAAATGTCGGCCGTTTTCTTGTCCGCCCCACGAGCTCTGTCCTGCCCTTTGCCTCGGGCGACGTCGATCCGTTCGCCGCGGGACGCGAGCTCGGCGTCGAGTACATCGTTGACGGGAATATCCGCCGGGTGGGAACGCGCATCCGGGTGACCGCTCAGCTGTTGAATGTTGCCGAAAGCGCCACTCGCTGGGCAGAGGGATTCGACGAGGATTTTACCGATGTCCTGGAGCTTGAGGATTCTATATCTGAAAAGGTCACGAACTCGCTCGTTCCGCGGCTGACGGGCGACGAGCGCCGCAAGCTCGCGAAACGCGGCACCGACAGCGTCGAGGCCCACGATGCTTACCTTCGTGGGCGGTATTTCTGGAACCAGTTCGTGCCAGAGGCGTTTCCCAAGTCGATCGAGGCCTTTGAGAAGGCCGTCGAACTCGATCCGAATTATGCACTCGCGCACGTCGGCGTCGCTGATTTCTACACGTGGGCCTGTATTCACGGGATGTTCCCGCCGAGCGAGGGTTTCCCAAAGGTGCTCAAGGCTGCCACGCGCGCACTCGAGATAGACCCTCAGCTCGCCGAGGCTTACGCCGCTCTCGGCCTGTATTACTCGAACATGCAGCAGTGGGACAAGTGCGAAGAGTATTACCGCCGCTCGATCGATCTGAGCCCTAACTATTCGCTCGGCCACGAATGGCTGTCGGCGGTCCTCGTCGGCACCGGGAGATTTGAAGAGGGGACCAAGGAGATACTTCACGCTGAATCGCTCGATCCGCTGTCGCTGCGTCCGAAGGTGCTTTCGGCCTGGACGCTCTATCAGGCCCGCGACTACGAAAGTGCTCTCACGAAGGCGCGAGAGCTCGGCGAATTAGCTCCGAACTTCATGCAATCTCATATGCAGCTTGCAAACATCCTGATCGAACTCGGCGAGGCCAGAGAGGCTCTAAAGGCGGCAAAAAGAGCCGTCGAGCTCGCATCGGACTCTCCTCTGCCGATCTATTACCTGGCCTTCGCCCTTGTTGTGGCAGGGAAACAGGCGGAGGCCGAAAAGACCGTGGCGAAATGGGAGAAAGCCGCCGTAACAGACTACGTCCCGCCATATTTCCTCGGCCTCTCCAATCTCGCGATCGGCAACGCAGACAAGGCTCTTGACTACCTCGACGCTGCCCGCCTCGAACCGAGCGCGTGGGTGATGTGGCTGGCCACCGAACCCAAACTCGATCCGCTACGTTTCGATGCCCGCTTTATAGAGATCGTCCGCAAGACCGGCCTCCCCACGATGAAGGTGCCCTCGGCCGGTGGCGAGGCCCGGGAACGTTGAGTATTTTTGCCCTGGAATACCTTCGACCAAGGTGAGAATCATCTCTACCAAACAGGCCATTTTTTTCGCGACAAAGCTCAAAGACCTTTGCGCAATAGGGGTATTTTCCTCGACAAACACGGGGTTTTTTTGCAAATGTGAAACGTTTCACATTTTTTCCACAGTGCCTTTAGTTTTCCCCCTGGTGAAACAGACCCCGCGGTGACGTCCGCTGTGCGCGCGGGTTTGGTATGGCAGCGCACATACTCGGGGCGGCGGCATTGGCATCTTTGACGTTCGGAGGAAATTTGAATGCTAAAGAGCGACGAGGGGCGGACCACATCGTTTTGGGAGGCGACGGCTCCCCTTATCGAACGCGACAGAGCGGCCGACGTGCCGGTGGGCTTTGACACGTGCATCATCGGCGGCGGCATCGCCGGGCTGACGACGGCTTACCTGCTGGCAAACGCGGGACAAAGAGTCGCCGTTTTTGACGACGGGCTGATCGGCGGCGGCGAGACGTGCCGTACGACTGCACACATCGCGAACGCGATCGACGACCGTGTTTACCGCATCATCGAATGGCACGGCCTCGACAAGGCACGCCTCGCCGTCGAGGCCCACACGCAGGCGATAGACGAGATCGAACGGATCGTCGCTTCTGAGGCGATCGCGTGCGATTTTCAGCGGGTGGACGGCTATCTGATCGAGGCCGAGGAAAATGACGACGACCTGGACCGCGAGATCGCCGCCTGCCGGCACTGCGGGCTCAACGATGTCGAGTACGTCGAGCGCGTGCCGGTCTCATTATTCGACAGCGGTAAGTGTTTGCGGTTTCCCCGGCAGGCACAGTTTCACGTGCTTAAGTACCTCAACGGCCTTGCAAAAGCGATAGAGGACCGTAGCGGCGTTCTTATGTCGAATACACGCGTTACGGAATGGCGCGGCGGCGATACCCCGGCCGTCGTGACAGCCGACGGCCGGACGTTCGCCGCCCGTAGCGTGGTACTCGCCACTAATTATCCGATCATGAGCAAGATGTTCGCCCAATTGCCCGCGTATCGCACGTATGTCGTCGGCCTCACGATACCGCGCGGGGAGATCGAACCGATGCTCGTCTGGGACACTGGCGATCCGTATATTTATGTTCGAACCGAGCGTAGCGGCGATGTCGATATCGTGATCGTCGGCGGGGAAGATCATCGCACCGGCCAAGCCAATGACGGCGAGGAGCGATTTGCTAAGCTCGAGAGCTGGGCCCGGCAGCGTTTTCCGGTGGTCGGGGACGTCGTTTACAAGTGGTCTGGGCAGTTTCTTGAAACACACGACGGCCTTGCGTTCCTCGGACGCTACTCTGAGAAGGAGCCGAACGTTTATTTGATCACTGGAGATTCGGGAATGGGAATGACGCACTGCACCATCGGCGGAATGCTCGTTTCAGACCTTATCCTGGGCCGTGAAAACCCGTGGGCTGAGGTGTTTGACCCGACGCGGCTTGCTACGCAATCGTTGAAAGAGGCGATACCAGAGATCATCGATTCGACCGTTCCGTACGTCGACTGGGTAACCTCCGGCGAGATCGATTCTGAGGCTGACCTCGGAAACGGCGAAGCGGGGATACTTCGCGAGGGGACAACAAAAATTGCCGTCTATCGTGATGATGACGGCAACGTTCACCGCCGGTCGGCGGTATGTACTCACATGGGCTGCATCGTCCGTTTTAATTCAACGGAGAAGACCTGGGATTGTCCATGCCACGGGTCTCGGTTCTCGTTGGATGGCGAGCCTATAAATACGCCCGCCATCTCCCCGTTGAAACCGGCCTAACGGCGGCGGTTATACCGCGCCGCGGCGACCGCTTACCAATTGAACTACTAGCACGACGAGTGCGACCACCAGAAGTATGTGGATCAGGTTACCTACCGCCGCGCCGGCAAAGCCGAATCCGAGTGCCCAAAGAATCAAAAGAATAAGAATTATTGTCCAAAGCATCGTCTATTTCTCCTTGTAAATTAAAGATCAGCGCCGCTCGGGAATGTCAGCCGGCGTTTTTACATCACCGTCTGATGTCGCGGTCATGAGGAAAAAGGCGGCGACAACAGCGACCAGAAGGACGAACGCCGCAAGGCTGAGTGCCATCCAATTGACGCCCCGATGCGCCTTTGCGACGTCCTCCCTCACCATGACCTCCCGGCCGTCTACATCGATAAGCTGTTTTGCCACTTTTCGTTTCTCCCCGGCAGAATTCTGTACCTCGTCTGCCGTTGAAAATACTATCGGCTTGCGCGCGGGATGTATGTACGGCAGCAAACAGTGCCGTAGGCTGTGAAAGCGGGCTCTATCGGATCGTGCTAGCGGTTAAGTTTCTTGAAGCCTGTGTGGGCGGAAAAGATCTCGGATACCTGCAGCATGCCATCGATATCGAAGAGCAGCAGCTCGATGGTCACGCTGCCGCTGTAGCGGATCTTGTTGCCAAGGAAAAGATTACGGGTCTCGCTCCGGCTGCCGCCCGAGGCCAGCGAGCGAACCTTTAGAATGCCGACGCGCGATCCCGCTCCTGCACGCAGAAAGCGGTCGAGCTTCTCTGCCCTGACCAGCTGGCGAAGGTCACTATACTGCTGCCGCGGCCGGTCGTCGTCACCCCCGCGGGATTCGTCACCGCCGATGGATTCATTCGCCACCGCAAGGGCTTGGAGCTGGCCCTTGACGTTGCGGGCTTCTTCGACGAGCGAGCTGATCGAGCGCCGCTGCCCATCGTTCAGCTTATCTGCCCACGTAAGGAAACTCACGACCTCGACGTACGCCTGGTTGATCTCGGAAACGCGGATCAATATCGATTCGCTGCCCTCACTCTCGAGATCATATTCCGGCACGAAAGCCTGCGGGTAGAGGATCTTCACATTGCTGTTGGCCTTCTTCAGCTGATGGGCAAGGGCGGTGCCAAGCGTTTTTCCGTCGACCGTATCAATGCTCTCGGTAATAGCCGTTTCGGTGCGGAAGAGCGACAGTAGTTCGCCGACTGAGCCGGCGAACGACGTCGCGATCGTTGGGAAGGTGAGCGCGGACGTGAGCGGGTCCCATCGCCTGATGCCGAAGTCGTCGCCCGCATTAGAATTGCGGTCGGCCGTCTGCTCCAGCTTCTTGCGCCAGTTCTTGAAATTGTTGAGCGCAGCCGTCGACTGGCTGCGATAGACGCGATACTTCGCGAGTGCGGTAAAATCCACATCATTGTGGATGACAATGCCTGTGTACTGCGATGTAATGGGCCTGATCACGGCCTCGATCTGTTCGGAAAGGGCCTTGAGAGCCTCGTAGCTCAGAGCACTTACTTCGGCACTTGGTTTTGCAGCGTCGCTGAATGTTGTTTTTGACTCCGGTACCTTAAGGCCAGTATTTTTGGGTAACGCCTCTAGGATCTCGTTCAGCCGCCGGTTTGCGAGATCGCTCTTGGCCTTCTCGAATTCCTGCTGCTTTTTGAGCAGTTCGATCTGCTGCTGGAGCTCAGCCAGGCGCTCCTCCGCCGCGGGTGTCGGCGACGGCGATTGCCCGTGCGCGATAACGCAGATGCCAAAGCCCAAAACCGCCGCGATCAAGGTTTGTCGAAACATTCTGGCCGCCTCCTGATCAATCGAGATCGTTATCATCCGCCGGAGAATATCACGGCTTCCTCATCGAGAATGTGACCAATGTCCTAAGCTTCCATCAAGCCGACGAACCGCTCGAATAAGTATTCAGAATCATGCGGCCCCGGGGCCGACTCGGGATGATATTGGACAGAGAATATCGGCAGCTTCTTATGCCGCAGCCCGGCGACCGTCTTGTCGTTCAGGTTAACGTGAGTAACCTCGACATCGGCCGGCAGCGAGTTCGCGTCAACCGCGAAACCGTGATTATGGGCCGTGATCTCGATCTTACCTGTCGTAAGGTCTTTTATCGGCTGATTGCCGCCACGGTGGCCAAATTTGAGTTTATACGTCCGGGCACCAAAGGCCTCGCCGATCAGCTGATGGCCGAGGCAGATGCCGAACATCGGTGTCTTGGAGGCCGCCAACTTCTTGATCTCGTCCACAACAGAAGTCATGGCGGCCGGATCGCCCGGCCCGTTTGACAGAAAGATCCCGTCCGGCTTCAAGGCCATTACGGCCTCGGCCGACGTTTCCGCCGGCACGACCGTCACGTGGCAGCCATATTTCGCGAATTCACGCAGGCTATTGGTCTTTACGCCGAAATCGAACGCGACGATGTGATACCGCGCTTCGCCCTTCGCCGAATAACTATAATCGGAATCAACCGTCACGGCGCTCGCCAATTCGCGGTCGGTCATCTCCGGCGACGTTAACACCCTTTCGAGCAGTGCTTTAGGATCTTTCTCGACCGTCGAAAGCCCGGCACGCATCGCTCCTTTGTCGCGAATGTGCCGCACGAGAGCTCTCGTGTCTATGTGCTCGATGCCGACGATCTCGTTCTCCCGAAGATAGTCCTGCAGCGACATCGACGAGCGAAAATTCGACACTATACGGCTCGCCTCACGGACGACGAAACCCTCGACCCAAGGGCGGCGCGATTCGACGTCGTCGTCGTTCACGCCGTAGTTGCCGATAAGCGGGTAGGTCATTGCGACGATCTGGCCCGCGTAGCTCGGGTCGGTCAAGATCTCCTGATAGCCGGTCATCGAGGTATTGAATACCATCTCGCCGAACGACTCGCCGGCCCCGCCAAACGAACGGCCGGCAAACGTCCGGCCGTCCTCTAAAACCAATATCGCGGTGTTCATTATTGTTCGTTATCGCTACCGCAAGTCCGGCAGGCCCTCTTTCCTTTCGACCTTTACCGGCACGCTGGCGTCGTATTCGCCGTGCTCGAGAAAGCCCATGTCCTGGGGCCTCCAGTAGCGAAAGAAGGCCTTGCCGTAAATGTACTTTTCGGGCACCAGGCCCCAATATCGCGAGTCGGAAGAATTGTCGCGATTGTCGCCCATTACGAAATAATGGTGCTCATCGACCTTTCGCACCGGATAGCTCGGCAGCGAGCGGTTGTGGTCCTCGTCGAGATACGGCTCCTTCAGCTCGGCGCCGTTGATCAGGACCTTGCCGCTGCGAACTTCGACCATCTCGCCGGGTAAGCCGATCACGCGTTTGACGTAGGATTTTTCAGGGTCGTTCGGATACCAGAATACGACGATGTCGCCCCGCTCGATGTGGCCCCA
>CAZWSK010000043.1:0-2790 GCA_964636445.1 uncultured Chloracidobacterium sp. | reverse complement strand
TCGATGAGCTGATCTCGATGATCGACGGCAATACCAAGGTCGTCGCGATCAGCTCCGTGCAATACGCCTCGGGCTTTCGAGCAGATCTCGAACGGATCGGACGTGCGGCCAGGGCAGTTGACGCCCTCTTCTGCGTCGACGTAATTCAGGGCCTCGGTGCTCACGGCTATGATCTGCCGGCCCAGTATGTCGACGCCGCGTGCGGTGCCAGCCATAAATGGCTGTGTGCCCCCGAGGGCTGCGGCTATATCTACCTTTCCGACCGTGCTCGGGAACGCGTCAAGCCGACTCTTATCGGTTGGATCAGCGTCGAGACGCCGTGGGACTTTGCAGACCGCGAGCAGCCTTTAAAGCCGACGGCGCTGGCGTGGGAGAGCGGCACGGGCTGCTCGTCGCTTTTCTATGGCCTTGAACAGAGCCTTAAACTGCTCACTGATACCGGCCCCGACAATATCGAACGGTACATCGACGGCCTTTCTAAGGAGCTCTGCGATGGCCTTGCATCAAAGCCTTACGACATCGTCAGCTCGCGTGCTGACGGGGAGCGTTCCGGCATCGTATGTATTCAGCATCGCAACGCCCTCACGCCAAACGAGATCGCGGCTCACCTGGAACAGAGCGCCGTCGTCGTCTCGCCCCGTGGCGACCGACTGCGGATCGCAGTTCATTATTACAACGACACGTCCGACATCGGCCGATTACTGGAAGCTCTTCCGTAGCTATTGGTTCAGCAGCCGCTCGCTCGCCGGATCGGCGGTAAAGCCGTCCAGGTTTAGCCGGGTCATTCCGCCCGCATCGGAGAATGCGGCAAGGCGTGCCCTTCGTCTATCGGTAGATCTGAAATAGAAAAAGCCCGCTATCACGCCGCCGACTACCGCCAGGCCGATGCCTGAAACGATCCAGAGTACGGTGGAAACGAAAATATCCGCCGTCGTCAGCACAAACGCCCGTTCGGCCGAGATACGGAACGGATTGTCGCCGAGCCATTGGATGTTCTTCTCGTATTTGATCTGATCGAGCAATGCCTCGGCCTGCGCGCGGTCGGCAGCGTCAAACACTATGGCGTTGTAATTGCCGATGCGGCGATAGGCCGTCGAGACGTCACCGGCCATCGCCGCCGCAAATTTCTCGTCCGCGTCCAGCGAGGCCTGCGGCGAGGTATATTCCACGATCAGCAGCTTGCCGGCGGGATATTCCGCCGTCACGGCCTCTGTGCCGGCGGTCCAGTCGATAAGGTCTAGCACCGGACGGTCTCCGAGAGCGAGCTTCAATTCCTCGGTCGAGCGGGCAAATGCTGTCGTTGGCCGGACATTTTCCCAATCAGGCAGGTGTTTGACGAGGACGGGAAGGCCGTCACCGTCCGACACCTCAAGGCTGCGAAACGCCGGCCTGTTAGCGTTTTGCGAAAACACCGGCACGACCGCTAAGAACAGCAAAGCCGCCAGCTTGAACCTGAGTAATCCCGCAAACATACCTATTTAGACACCGGCGCCATTATGAAAGTGTCGATTCTACCATTTGGGCAGCAAAATTCGACGCGCACCAAATGGTATACGTTTTAACGCACGTGCCGCACGCCAGGCGTTAACGAATCTGTTCTTTGATGAGGGGCGAATCACGGAATATGCCCCAAAAATCGCATCTTTTGCATGTTTTGGGCGTGAATATACGAAACGCTCAACGTTGACGGCACTCTGGCACGGCGTTTGAGATTATACCTGGCGAGGAGGGAAATAAAATGACAACACAGACATTAGATTTTCCGGTGTTCCACAGCGAGCAGGGCGTAAAGTCCGACGAGGTCAAGTTTTTCCTTGATGGTTCGATCGCGGATGTGGAAAAGGCCGACGACAAGCAGCTCGCACGCGCGGCTGGCAACGGCGACCTCGGATCATTCGAGGAGCTCTACAAGCGGCACCACAGGCGTGTCTATTCGATCTGCCTCAGGATGCTGCAGAACGCGAGCGAGGCCGAGGACCTGACGCAGGATGTATTCATCCAGCTATATCGCAAGATCGGTTCGTTCCGCGGAGACTCTGCCTTCACTACATGGCTACACCGGATGACCGTCAACCAGGTGCTGATGCACTTTCGTAAACGGTCGGTAAAGCTTGAGAAGACCACCGAGGAGGGCGAAACGCCCGATCAGATGGTGCCGGGCACGGTCGACCCGAACAAGATGCAGATCGTCGACAAGATCGCCCTCGATAATGCGATCGAGCAGCTGCCGACGGGCTACAAGAACGTCTTTGTCCTGCACGACGTCCAGGGCTTCGAACACGAGGAAGTGGCCAGGATCCTGGGCTGTTCGGTAGGAACCTCAAAGAGCCAGCTTCACAAGGCACGTCTCAAACTGCAGAAGCTGCTCCGCAAAAAAGCCAACCCGCGCATCATCGGCGCCGAGGCTTGATCAGCAATCATCAATACTCATCATAAATGGCCTCCGAAAGGAGGCTTTTTTGTTTCACCAGGGGGAAAACTAAACGCCCTGTGGAAAAAATGTGAAACGTTTCACATTTTGAGTGTGAAACGTTTCACATTTTGCTAAAAGCCCGTGTTTGTCGAGGAAAATGGGTGCATTGCGCAAAGGTAAATGGCCTTTGTCGCGGGTGATATACCCCCGTTGGTCGCATATAAAACCCGGATTGGTCGAAGGTATTTTTGGGCAAAGATACTCAACTTTTCGCCCGACCCCGCTGTCGCCGGTGCCCAACACGATTTTCCATCGCTCGCGCCGGCCTTTCGCGATCCTCGGCATGCTTGCCATTCTCATGGTGCTGATGATATCGA
>CAZWSK010000042.1:1717-16306 GCA_964636445.1 uncultured Chloracidobacterium sp. | reverse complement strand
TCACATTTTTTCCACAGGGCGGAAAGTTTTCCCCCTGATGAAACAAAAAAGGGCGGCTTCGAAGCCGCCCTTTCCATTTTTTGATCTGTCCGCGTCTTACTTTGCCCCGCCGGAGAGTTTTCCGATAAGGGTAAAGAGCGGCAGGTACATCGAGATGACTATCGATCCGATGGTCACGCCCAAAAATGCGATCAATACCGGCTCGATCATGGCCAAGAGGTCCGCGATCGCCGTGTCGACCTCGTCCTCGTAAAAATCGGCGATCTTGGAGAGCATGGCGTCCAAGGCACCGGTCTGTTCACCGACGCCGACCATCTGGCCGACCATGTGCGGGAAGACATCGGTCGCCTTTAAGGGCTCGACAAAATTCTCACCACGCTCGACGCCTGCGCGGACCTTGAGGATAGCGTCCTCGACCAGCACGTTGCCGGCTGTCTTTGCCGTGATGTCAAGGGACTGCAGGATCGGTACGCCTGACGACAACAGCGTCGAGAGGATTCGCGAGAACCGCGCGACCGCGATCTTTCTGATGATGGGGCCAAAGATAGGAAGCTTGAGCAGCAGTTTATCGATCTGCCAACGGCCCTTCGGCGTTTTGTAGTAGAACTTGAGGCCGACGCCCGACGCGATCAAACCGACAAGCGTAGCAAGGCCGCCCCAGCCCGCGAGAAATCCGCTTATCGCCATCACGATACGCGTCGGCAGCGGCAGGGCCTCGCCTGGCCCCAGCAGGCCAAGGAAGATCTGTTCAAACTGAGGGATGACCACGATCATGATCACGGCTATCGCTCCGATCGCGACCGCGACGACCGCGGCCGGATAGATCGATGCCGATACGATCGAGCGCTTCAGTTTCACGACCTTTTCGATCAGGGTCGCGAGACGCTGCAGGATAAGGTCGAGCACACCGCCCGTTTCGCCGGCCTCCACCATGTGTGTGTAGAGGTTGTCGAAGACCTTAGGATGGCGTTCGAGTGCGGCATAGAGGGTCGCGCCCTCTTCAACATTTTGCCGGACCTGCCGCAACACGTCCTTAAAAAAGGCGTTCTGCTGCTGCTCAGCGAGGATGTCGAGACACTGCACAAGCGGCAGACCTGCGTCGATCATAACGGAGAATTGGCGTGTAAATACGGCCAGTTCCTTCGCCTTGACCTTTTTGCGACGGCCGAGCTTCGGGATCGAGATCTCGCGGCCCTTTTCGGTCGCCTGCGTGACGATTATCTGCTCGCGCTTTAGCAGGGCGCGCAGTTCATCCTGATTCGCGGCATCGCGTTCACCTGCGATCAGTTCGTTGAGCCGGTTTCTTCCTTTAAATGCGTATGTTGGCATGGTTAACTCCGAAGTTAAGAATTAGGTGCGCGGGCGTTCGCCGATGTTTCTCGCCTGAGCGTACGGACTGCCGCCGGCGGTTGGCGGAGCGTTAGGCCGGACACGGCCGCCGTAGGCCTCATTGAGGCCGGAGCCGCGCTCGATAAGTTCCTTGAGTTCGTCAGGATTTGAGGAACGCTGCATCGCGACCTCAAGCGTGATCTGCCGCTTGTGATACAGCGTCGCGAGCGACTGATTGAAGGTCTGCATACCGAACTTGTCCTGTCCGGTCTGCATCATCGAATAGATCTGGTGTATCTTGTCCTCGCGGATCAGGTTGCGGATAGCCGCGTTTGGCACCAGGATCTCGAGGGCCATGCAGCGTCCGTCACCGGAGGCTTTTGGCACGAGGGTTTGGCACATGATGCCTTCGAGTACGAGCGAGAGCTGCGTTCTGACCTGCGCCTGCTGCTCAGCGGGAAAGACGTCGATGATACGGTTGATCGTCGAGTAGGCCGAGTTTGTATGCAGCGTCGCAAACGTCAAGTGGCCGGTCTCGGCGATCCGGAGTGCCATTTCGATCGTCTCTAGGTCTCGCATTTCGCCGACCAGCACAACATCGGGATCCTGGCGAAGCGCCGTCCTGAGAGCAGCCCCGAAAGAGTGGGTATCGGCGGAAACCTCGCGCTGGTTGACGACGCAATTCTTGTGATTGTGGAGGAATTCGATCGGATCTTCGATCGTCAGGATGTGGTCGTGCCGGTCGACATTGATCTTATCGACCATCGACGCGAGCGTGGTCGATTTACCGGAACCGGTTGGCCCCGTCACGAGAATAAGGCCGCGGGGTTTCTTACAGAGGTCGCTAACGATCGGCGGCAAACCCAATGCCTCAAACGTCTTGATCTCGTACGGGATCGCACGAAACACAGCACCGACCGCGCCCTTCTGGTTAAAGAGATTCGCACGAAAACGCGACATTCCCTTAAGGCCGAATGAGAAATCGAGCTCAAGATTTTCCTCAAACCGGTGCTTCTGCGCATCAGTCAGCACAGAGTACGCCAAACGCTTCGTGTCCGACGGCGTTAACGCCGCGAAGCCCGGCAATGGGGCGAGGTGGCCGTGCACACGCACCTGCGGAGCGGAGTTTGTAGAGAGATGCAGGTCAGAGCCGCCCATCTCGGTCATTTTCCTGAGCAGGTCGGGCAATGTGATGCCGGAGTCGGCAGCTGATGATTCGTGATTCATATTGGTAGTGAGAGGCCCCTGCTAGTTTGACGCTCGCTGTGTGGGGCGAACACGCGATTTCAATGAATTGATCACCTTTTCCGATTCGTCGGCGAGCCGCTCGGCCTCTTGCATCGGCGAGTTGGTAGCGACACTATAGATCTTTCCGTCAACCTCGGTGAAATAGAACATCCGCGACTGAACCTGCCCGTTGCGGGCCTGTGACTGTGCGACGACAACGTAGACCGACTGTCCGCCAACCTCTTTTTGATAATCATTGACGACCCAACCGTTCTCGCGGATCATCCGGTCGATAACGTCTCGCCGCAAAGCGGTTGTGGCCACGCCACCAACCGACTTTCTGTGATTATTCTCGCCTGGCATCGCTGCCGGGCCGACCACTGAGATGGAAGCGCTGCCGACCTGGTCGCCCTGGGAATTATCAACACGGAATTGGATCTCGGAGGGCGACACTGTCGCTGGCCGCCAGCCGCTAGGCGCCGGATCGCCGGAAGGCAGAACAGACTGGGGGGCTCGGTCGGGCGTACGGCCTGCTGATGCCGTCTTACTTTCTGCCCGTACCCCATTATTGCTGTTAGCCTGTGCAAGCCGGAGCTGACGCAGCCTCAACGCACGGCGCTTTTTGGCCCGGAGCTTCTTACGTCGCTCCTGCGCGCGATAGAGTTGCCACCAGCGCTTGGAATATTTTTTTACACCGCGCCAGTACCTTTTCTTTTTCTTCCTCGGCTTGCGAGAGCCAGCCTCGGCGAACTCGGTCGCGAGCGGGATGATAGTCGCGCCGCCGATCAAAAGTGCTAATGATAATGCGATTGCCCTGAACAACATATTTCCTCCAAACTCCCTTATAGAACGGTCTCCTTCACCACTTCCTCAATGGTCGTGATGCCCTCGCGGATCTTGCACAAGCCCGATTCGCGCAGCGTTATCATCCCGAGTTCTATCGCTTTTCTCCGTAATTCCATTGCGCTGGCGCCAATGATAATGAGTTCACGGAGTTCGTCCGTGATCTCCATAACTTCGTAAAGGCCGACACGACCTTTGAATCCCGTGTTGTTGCACGTCGAACACCCGCGGCCCTTATATAGCTTGAGCGATGACGCCTCTTCCTTCGAAAATCCTATCTCGACAAGCCCGTCAACCGGCAGATGATAATCCTCTTTACATTCACTGCAGATACGGCGGATCAGCCTCTGAGCCTGGATGATGTTCACCGACGTCGCGACCAAAAAGGGCTCGATGCCCATGTTCACTAGGCGCGAAACGGTCGACGGTGCGTCGTTCGTATGTAGCGTCGATAGCACGAGGTGGCCCGTCAACGCCGCCTTGATCGCGATCTCGGCGGTCTCAAAGTCGCGAATTTCGCCCACAAGCACGATGTTCGGATCCTGACGCAGGAACGAGCGGAGTGCGGCCGCAAAGTTAAGGCCGATCTGCTCCTTCATCTGCACCTGATTGATGCCCTGAAGGTTGAATTCGACCGGGTCCTCGGCCGTCATGATGTTGGTCTCTGACGTGTTCAGTGATTGTAGTGCCGAATAAAGCGTATTCGTCTTACCCGACCCGGTCGGGCCCGTCACGAGCACCATTCCGTACGGATTAGCGATCGCGCGCTTAAATTTGTCCAGGCTTTCCGGCTCGAAGCCCAACTTGGTCATGTCGAGCATGAGCTTGTCCTTATCGAGCAAGCGAAGCACAACTTTTTCGCCGAAGAGTGTAGGCAGCGTCGATACGCGGAAATCCAGCTCCCGCGAACGGTTATCGACCTTGACCTTTATCTTGATGCGGCCGTCCTGAGGGAGGCGCTTCTCAGATATGTCGAGCTTTGACATGATCTTGAGTCGCGAAATAAGCGGGTCACGTATCTTGAGCGGCGGATGCATCACATCGTAAAGAACGCCATCGATACGGAAACGGATGCGAAAGTCCTTTTCATAGGGCTCGACGTGGATGTCCGAGGCACCTCGTCGCAAGGAGTCGACGAGGAGCACGTTCACCAACCGGACGACCGGGGCGTCTTCGCTTGCGCGTGCGAGGGCAGCCAGATCGATCTCATCATTCTCCTCAACGAGCTCAAAATCTTCGCCATCATGTCCGCCAAACTCGAACCGATCCAGCGACACATCGAGATCGGAGGCGTTGAGTCTATCCGGCGTGGCGACCGCCGCTCCACCGCCATTCATATGCAGCCCGTTCGAGCCGTTCGTGGCGAGTTTTTCCGCCTCGACTGCAAAGGCGGCATCGAAAATATCTATTTCTGTAGAGCCGCTATAGTATTTGGCGATCGCGAGCTGTATCGACGTCTCCGAAGCGATCACCGGCTCAATGTTCAGGCCCGTCATGAACTTGATATCGTCCATGGCGAACACATTCGTTGGGTCGGCCATCGCAAGCGTTAGCGTCGCTCCGACCTTAGAGATCGGCAATACCGAGTACTTTATTGCGACGTCCTCGCTGATGAGCTTGATAACATCTGTCTCGATCTGGAATAGGTCAAGATTGATCGAGGGAACCCCGTATTGGCGTGAAAGTACCGCCGTGACGACGTCATCAGAAATGTATCCGAGTTTTACCAGGTTCGATCCGAGACGTCCGCCGTTAGCGCGTTGGTACTCAAGCGTTTCCTTGAGCTGCTGCGACGTTATCAGGTTCTCGCGTACGAGGATCTCTCCAAGCTTAGCTGACATGGGTTAGTTTTTTCTCCAGGAAGCCCGATCGATCAGGACGGCCTTTTTGCGGCTCGGTCGGCGGGTCAAATTGACAGAAGAGAATCAAAGGTGAACGATGTATAAACATCGTTGACACTTCATAATACAGTGTTGTACTTTTCGATGTCAACGATTCTTTTGTCGGGCATACCATCTTGAGCAAAATAATGATCAAAGTGACCGAACGGGAGGCGCGCAGAGGTTACGCCTTCAGATCGTGGCGCTGCCAATATTTGTTTTTGAGCGCGATGTGTGCTAAAAAGCAGGCAGCGAATTTCCGTAATCAGTTCTAATTTTTTTTGGGGCATTATGCAGTCGAGGGTTCTCAGGCTTGCAGGCACATTGGCTACGTTTCTCGTGGCCGTAGTCGCTATTTATGCCCAAGCATCGGCAGGACGGCTCTCGGGCACGGTAGTCGACAAGGACGGCAAGCCCGCTCCGGGCGTCACCGTGATCGTGACCAACCAGACAACTTCCGCCCAGACATCTCGGACAACACGAAGCGACGGAAGCTACTCATTTAGGCTCAAGCAAGGTGCATATCGCGTAACCGTCGCAGCCCCCTTCGAGGCGAGGTTTGACCGTGGAAAGGTCAGTGACTACGGTCTGTTTACGAGCATCATTTGCGACGAGTCGAAAAAACTTTGCCCAACGCTCGAGAACCTGATCATCGAGGGCGGTGACCGAACCATCGACTTCAAGGTCACCAACCCTACGGCGGACGCGTCGCCTGAGGCCGGCGAGACGAACAGTGAAGCAAAGCCCGATCGAAGAGAGGTGCGTGACCGCTGGCGGTTTGAATTCCCGGAGTACGACCGGTATGGCGATAAAGGGGCTCGCGGTAGAGATATTCCTTTCCAGCGTGGTAAATGGTACAACCCGTATGACCAGAACAAGCTGAAAGGCGACAAACCTATTATCGGCGACGATATCTTTTTTATACTGTCAGCGGTAAGCACAACGGGTGTGGAGCAGAGAAGGACTCCGTCCGGCAACAACGTCAGCTCAGCAGATCCTAACAGCAATAATTTCTTCGGCCGGCCCGAAAGCTTCTCATTCAGCCAGACCATTCAGCTTTCGTTCGAACTATTCAAAGGCCAAACAGCCTTCAAACCGCGAACCTGGGCATTGAAGGTATCTCCTACCTTTAGCGTGCCGAACTATTTGAACGCTCGGGAGAACGGTATCGTCAATGTAGACGTTAGACGGGGCACCACAAGGACCGACTTTCACGTCTCGCTTGAGGAGGCCTTCGCCGAATTAAAGATCGCTGATACGAATAAAAACTACGATTTCATTTCGATAAGAGCCGGGATACAGCCGTTCAACGCAGATTTTCGCGGTTTTTTGTTCACGGACAATAATCTGGGCGCACGTGTTTTCGGCGGGTTTGGGAACAACCACTATCAATTCAACGCGGCCTGGTTCCATCAGCTCGAAAAGGACACGAACAGCAATCTCAACGCATTCGAATTTCGCAAGCAGAATGTCTTCATCGGCAACCTGTTTCGACAGGACTTTCTTACCAAGGGCTATACGGTCGAACTGATCGGAGCCTACAACGATGACCGCGGCGGAACGCACTACGACACTAACGGATTTCTTGTCCGCCCGGCACTGGTCGGCAGTGCTCGAGAGCATAAGGTTCAAGCCGGCTACGTAGGCTTCAATGGCGACGGGCATATCGGACTGCTAAACCTGTCGAATCACTACTACTTCGCGTTTGGCCGAGATGACTTCAACCCGATCGCGGGCCGAAAAGTCGATATTCGGGCTCACATGGCGGCCGTCGAGGCGTCGCTCGACCGAGACTGGCTGCGTTTCAAACTTTCAGCAATGTTTGCGTCCGGCGACAGTGATCCCACGGATGACCGGGCAACCGGCTTTGACGCCATCCTGGACGATCCTAACTTCGCTGGAGGGCAGTTCTCGTACTGGAACCGTCAAGGGATCCGACTAGTCTCGACAGAGATCGGCCTGGTGCAGCCAAATAGCTTGCTGCCGACGCTGCGTTCAAGCAAAACCGAGGGCCAAGCGAACTTTATCAATCCGGGCATTTTCGTCTACAACGCCGGCGTCGATGCGGAGCTCACCCAGAAACTTAAAGCCGTCTTTAACGCGAACTACCTCCGGTTCCACCGGACCGAATCACTCGAATACGTTCTACTCCAACCCAACGTTCGCAAGGAGATAGGCTACGATCTGAGCCTCGGCGTTATCTACCGGCCGTTCCTGATCAATAACGTCACATTTACGTTCGGCGGCAGCATGTTCTTTGCAGGCAAGGGGTTTAAGGACGTCTACACGGATCGGGCCGCAAACTGCCCCGTGCCAAATTTTTGTACCGGCACCGTCGTAAACCCGAGCAAGCCGCAATACTCCGTCTTTAGTCAAATGAAGTTGATCTTTTGATATGAGGTATTCCGCAGTCACGAGCAGCAACCGCCTGAAACTCGCCGTCGTCCTCGCCGGCATCTGCCTTCTTGCGGCGGCGCTGTGGCGAGGCGAAACGCACGCGACTGTTGCGGAAACACCGGTGGCTCCTGTTGAGACGCCAACTCCGGTTCAGGCCCCGCAGCCTCAGGTCGAGGGCTGCGTCAAATGTCATAACAATATCGAGCCGATGCATCGCTATAACAACCGCGGCGATGTTTTTGACAAGATCGATGCGGAAGGCAAGGACGCGATGGGCCTCACCTGTACCTCCTGCCACGGCGGCAATCCTGTTGGCACGACAGCGAAAGACGCACACGTGCGGCCAAAATTCCCGGAGGCTTGGGGCTGTAAGGACAACGGTGAATGCTCGAGCCGCAATCCAGAACGGACCAATACGCTGCTCGCCAAGGAAAGTCGCGAATTCGTCCGGTTTATGAATCCGGGCGATTTCCGCGTCGTCAGTCAGTCATGCGGCGAATGCCACTCCGACGAGAACCGTGCGGCGTCACGCAGCATGATGGCGCATGGTGCGATGCTATGGGGAGCCGCTCTCTATAACAATGGCGGTTACCATCTTAAAGATGCACAGTTTGGCGAGAGCTATAGCGAGAACGGTATATCTCAGGCCCTGATCGCCCAGCCGCCACCGACGCAGGAACAGCAGATGAAGAAAGGACATCTGCCTTTCCTCGAGCCGCTGCCAAGGTGGGAACTATCACAGCCAGGCAACATCCTGCGCGTGTTCGAACGCGGGGGAAAACGTCGTTTGGAGGTTGGGCTTCCTGATAAGGAGGAGGAGAACGGCAAGCCTGATAAAGGCCTTAGCCCGCGCGGCTTGGGTACGAATAACCGAACGGATCCTGTCTATTTGGGTCTGCAAAAAACGAGGCTTCTCGACCCCACCACGAACTTTCTCGGAACGAATGACCATCCGGGCGATTATCGCTCGTCCGGCTGCAGCAGCTGCCACGTGGTCTACGCAAATGACACGAGCATGTTCGCTTCGGGCCCGTATGCGGAACATGGCAATCAGGGATTCTCGGCCTCATCCGACGAAAAGATCCCCCGCCGTGAGCCCGGTCACCCGATCAAGCACCAGTTCACGTCGAGGATCCCGACCCAGCAATGCATGACCTGCCATATGCACCCCGGCAACAACATGGTCGCGACGTACCTTGGCAGGATGTGGTGGGACAACGAGTCCGACGGGAAGATGATGTATCCGCAGGACCGCCAGATCGATCCGAGCCAAGCAGAAGCGGCCCGAAAGCTCGACAAAAACCCGGAAGGAGCATCGCTCCGCGGCCTCTGGTCGGATTCCGTGTTCCTGCAAAATACGGGATCCGCCGCATTCAACAGCAAGTTGGACCGTGTCCAATTCGCCGACAGCCACGGCCATGGCTGGATGTTCAAAAACGTCTATAAAAAGGATCGCAAGGGCAATCTTCTCGATAAAGACGACCAAGTCGTGTTGCCGGGCGACCCGCAGAAATGGAGCAAGGCAGTGCATTTGCAGGACATTCACGCCGAGAGGGGCATGCATTGCGTAGATTGTCATTTCCGGCAAGACAGCCACGGCGACGGCATTCTGTATAACGAACCCCGCGCGGCGATCGAGATCGGCTGCGTCGACTGCCACGGTTCTATCAAGGCAAAGGCGAATACCATCACGAGCGGGCCGGCCGTCGCCCCGCCTACACGCGGCGAGATCGCCCTGCGTGAACGTAACAACAAGCCGTTGGTTGGCCGCGACCTTACTCGTCTTCGGTTTCGTTCACCTGACGGGCGCCGGCTGCCGGTCCTCGAAGTGCTTACTACGAGTTCGGCACGGAACAAGAAGTGCAGCGACGAAAACGGGAATCCGATCGAACTAAAGGCTGGCGACATCGTTCAAAACGCGATCGTCGAGGCCGGTAAGTGCTGGAAGGTAACGCAAACGATCGACACGGTCACGCCCGGTGATCCCGATTACAACGAAAAGTCGGCCTACGCCAAAACGATGCAGCGTGATAATGCGACGTGGGGCGATGCGGCGGTCGGCGAAGACAAGCTTGCCCACCGTGACAGCAGTATGACCTGTTACACGTGCCACACATCGTGGGTCACCAGCTGCTTCGGCTGCCATCTGTCGATGGAGGCGAACCGCAAGATGCCGAATCGTCACTTCGAAGGCGGAGATTCTCGGAACTTTACGTCATACAATTTCCAGGTCCTTCGAGACGATATATTCATGCTCGGTAAGGACGGCACCGTCACCGGTCATCAGATCGCGCCGGTGGCGTCGCGCTCCGCCGTGCTTGTTTCATCGCGAAATCAAAATCGCGAGTGGATCTATCACCAGCAGCAAACCATCTCGGCGGAAGGGTTTAACGGACAGGCATTCAACACGCACGTCCCTCATACGGTTCGGGGTAAAGAGACGCAGACCTGTTCCGACTGCCACGTCTCTAAGAACAACGACAACAATGCCTGGCTCGCCCAGGTGATGCTGCAGGGCACGAACTTTGTCAATTTCATGGGCCGCTACGTCTACATCGCGGCGGGCCACTCGCTCGAGGCTGTAGCGGTGACCGAGCACGACGAGCCGCAGGCCGTTTACGGCAGCGCGCTTCATCGGCTAGCCTACAAGGACGATTACGATAAGTTCGTTCGAAATGGCCGCGAGCTTGGTGAGATGTATGAGAACAAGGGCCGGCCCGAAGTGCTGCAGGTACAGGTCCGCGGCGAATATGCATATGTCGCAGCGGGCAAGGGCGGCCTGCGGATATACGACGTCGCGCAGATCGATCATAAGGGCTTTTCGGAGCGTATCGTGACCTCGCCCGTGTCGCCGCTAGGGCAAAAGTTTCACGTCGACACCAAATACGCCACGGCAGTCGCCGCCCCGTCGACACTCGCAGTCGACCCAACGCGTTGGCGGACCGTACGCAATGACGACGGTACGTTCAAGCAAGTCCCGCCGGACGAAGCCCTACGGCTGAACGCCGAGGCCAAGGCCGCCGGCAAGCCATCGCCGGCGGTGAATGAGGAAGGGCCGATACATTCGCTATACGGCTATCTATATGTCGCCGACCGCGAAGAAGGACTGATCCTCGTCGGGGCCGCAACGCTGCTGGATGGTGAGCCGCGAAATAACTTCCTCAAGCGGGCATTGACCTATAACCCGAACGGCGTGCTTACCGGGGCAAACAACATCACGCTCGCTGGGAATTACGCCTATATCACTACCGAGCGAGAGCTGGTCATTATCGACCTTTCGACACCGCTGCAGCCAAAGATCACGGCCCAGGTCGCATTGAACGATCCAAAGGCCGTTGCGGTGCAGTTCCTCTACGCTTTCGTGGTTGATAGCGACGGGCTAAAGACCATCGATATCCGCGAGCTTCAGACGTCGGGCCGCGTAAGGCTCGTCGAGGGCTCGACGGTGCCGCTCGGGCATGCCCACGACATCTACGTCGCCCGAACTTATGCCTATGTTGCGAACGGCCCAGACGGCGTAGCGATCATCGACGTCGAGCGGCCCGAACAGCCGAAGCTCGACCAGATGTTCACTGCCGACGGCACGATCAACGACGCTCACGCGGTCAAGGTGGCGATGACCAACGCGAGCCTGTTCGCCTACGTCGCGGACGGCAAAAACGGGCTCAAGGTGCTGCAATTGACCGACCCTGAGACGATGCCGAATTACGCCGGATTCAGCCCTAGGCCCGAGCCGCGGTTGATCGCGACCTTCAAGACAAAGGGTGAGGCGTTGAATATCTCGAAGGGCCTCGACCGTGACCGCGCGGTGGATGAGAGCGGCAATCAGATCGCGGTGTTCGGCCGCCGCGGTGCAAGGCCGTTCAACTTCGAAGAGGTCATGCGAATGCTGCGGACCAATAGCGGCACGGGTGACTTTTTCACCGTTTCAGATCAACCGACAAAGTAGAAAACGCGCGCGTTTTTGGGGAAGAACTTTTTGGTTATTGAAAATGTGAAACGTTTCACATTTTGAGTGTGAAACGTTTCACATTTTTTCCACAGGCGGCCGATTTCCTGAGTAAAGTCGAGAAAAACACCCCTATTGGTCGAAAGTGTTTGGCCTTTGTCGCGGGTGCGCACCCCACATTGGTCGAATATAAACCCCAGATTGGTCGAAAGTCCTTTTCAACAAAAACCTCTACCAATCTGTCTATTTTCGCGCCAAAAACGGCGCGTGAATTGTAAGAGTTGCGAAAGGATCGTGCGAGGTGCGTGAACTGCTCTATTGGATCGTGATCCCGATCGATTCAAGGAAGCGGTTTGGCCTCTCGCCGCCGATCATGGCAAAGACGAAGTCGTTCGGGACTGTCGCAAGTTCCTGCTTGGTCTTGACGTCCTCGATCACGACCTCACGGTCACGCATCTCTTTGATCCCTGCTCCGAATCTCAAATCGATAAGCCCGTCAACGGCGCATTTGTAGAGTTGGAGCTTATTGCCGAATTTCACGGTCGGGGCGAGGGCGTCGCGGACCAGCAAGCTGACGCGGTTCATGTCCTCAGGCGAGCGGGGCGTGATGGCGGAACCGTCGCGAACGGCGACGAGATCGACCGCGGCCTCGACGGCAACGTTGCCGCCGCCGACGATGACGATATTCTTCCCGCGAAACTCCATCGGGTTCGACAGGCCGTAAATTACCTTCTGCTGTTCGCGGCCATCGATCACGGCCGTCATGTCCTCGTTTGGCAGACGCAGCTTGTTCGGTGCCCCGCGCAGGCCGATGGCGATGATCACGCGGCGGGCGCTGTAGGTTTGCGGCGTCTTGTCGGTGCCTCGTTCGGTCGTCACGACAAAATCGCCGGTGTCGGTGCGTGTAACCGATTTGCAGCTCTCGTGCTCGTTGACTGCCACGCCCTTCGCGTCGAGGGCACCGAGCCAGACGGCGAGGATGTTCTCACGCTGGTCGCCGGGGATCTTTTCCGTGAGCTGGGCCGCAACCTCGTCGGAGAATTGCGCGAGGAAGGCGTCACGCTGCGGCGAAAATTGCGTAGCAAAGGCGTTCGCCCAATCACCCGACGCCCGCGAGCGAAGGAGGTCGACGATACGCTTAGTCAGCTCTTTCTCGATCTTTGCCTGCAGTTGGGTCGATAGCTCGCTTTGCAGCGGAGCAGGTATCGAACCGATCAACCGCGCATGCAGCGCGGGTGACGCCGCGCGAACAGCCTCGGCGAGCGGTGTTCCGACCGCGGAGATGATCGCATCGTCATCGTGAGAATCGCCGCCGCCATACTTCGCCTTGGCGAGTCCGAGGCCCGCAACGGGAATGCCGCCGAACCAGTCCTTCGTGTCCGGCTTGAAGAATATGTACTTGCCCTTTGGATAAAGATCGATGGTCGAGAGGATGTTGTTCTGCTCGATCGCGACGTAGCGGAGCCCGGCCTCGGCCGCGGTCGCGGCGGCTGACGCTCCGCCGGGGCCGACGCCGATTATGGCGACGTCGTAGTCTGCGCCGGCGGCAGGCGCATCCTTGAGCTCGGCTGCGATGCGCGCGATCACCTCGGCTCCCTCTTTGACGGCATTTTTGATGAGCGGCACGCCCGAGACGTCGCCGATGATGTAGCAGCCGGGAACATTCGTCTCGAATGTCGCCCCGTCGCGCGTCGGCGTCGGTAGCGAGCGGACCTCTTTCGTTGTGTTGATAACGATGCAGGCCTTTGGATTTACAGGGCACTCGGCCTGGCAGGCGGTATCCTCCATGCAGAGGTCAGGCGCGACCGCAGACGCAACGCCGTCAACGATCGCGAGCACGTCATGCGGGCACGCGTCGACGCAGGCCTGACAGCCGATGCAGCGTTCGGGAAATATGACGGGATGCGGGTAATCGGGGCCGCGGTATTTGTCGAGGCCGAGCTCGGAGAGCTCGTCCTGCGTTAAGCGGCGTATCTCGGGCCGCGTCGCGTCACGGTCACCGCGGCGAAAGAAGCCGAATGCCCGTGCGGCGTCCTTTGCGACCACGACGAACCCGACGGCAACCGAGGCCAGCGCGATGCTCGCCCAGCCGATCAGCGTCAACCCGCCGTACGTCGGGCGGCCTGACGCCGCGACGTTGAGCCAGACGAGGACGGCGAGCACGGCGAGACAGAAAAAAATGTGCAGGATCCTCATCTATTTTTCCTCGCTCTTGAGTTTCGCGGCGACGGCGTCGGTTCGCCGCTTCAACGCTTCGTCCGACAGAAATTCGCTCCAGCGGCCCGTGCTGTACGGATGCTGGACGTGGCACGAAATGCAGTTTGCCTGGCCCGGCGGAAAACGCTTGTCGCGCGTGCCGTCGTTCGCAGCGTTCATATGACAAGCCGCGCACGTCTCACGCGGCGTCACGCGGTCGATCGGCTCGAAACTCTTATGACACGTCGAGCACGACACGAGGCCGAACTTGTCGCCATTGAGCCCGGCGGGCACTTTCAAACGCGCGACATGAACCGTGTGAAAATGCCGGCTGATGCGATTCTGCTCGTCTTTATCGCCGGTCGCCGGGGCCTTGATCTCGGGTATGGCGTCGGCGACCTCGCGATAGACTCCCTGCCATGTCCAGCGGCCGTCCGTCGCGGGATAACCGTACGATCCGCCATGCGCGGTCTGCACCGTCTTGCCGTTATAGGTTTTCTTATTGTTGTCGTTGTGGCACTCGGCACAGCTTAGGATCGCCGAGCCGTTCAATGAATATTCGCTGCCCTGATGCTCCTTGTGACACGCGGTGCAGGTGACGCCGGCGTCCTCGTGAGCTTTTGTGTTCGACGCCCGGAAGTGCTCGGCCGTGTGACAGCGAACGCATGAATTCTCGACAGGCTCGCTAGGCGTGTGACAGGTGGTGCATGAATTCTTGTTCGCTTCAACGGCTATCAGGCGTTCATTCGAATCGATCACGTGCGGGTT
>CAZWSK010000042.1:0-1617 GCA_964636445.1 uncultured Chloracidobacterium sp. | reverse complement strand
GGCCTGAGGGGTCACTTGAGTGACGGCACGCTGCGGACGGAGCGTGAGCCAGCCGCCACTGCTTTCTACATCGATCGTGAACGGGCCGATCTGGATGATATCTCCGTCGGCGAGAACATCGCTTTTCTGCGGCCCGAGCGCGCGGCCGTTTAGCGTGAGGATGTTGCCCTTCGAGAGATTAACGAGCGTATAGCGTCCGTCGCTGAAGGTTACGCTCGCGTGAATTCGGGACACAGTGCTGTCATCCAGCAGGACCTCGCAGCTCGTCAGGCGGCCGAAATAGACCGCGTCCTTTTCAAACCGCCGAGGCTCGCCCGACGCGGTAACGACCGTGAATTTTCCCGTTCCAGACGCCATTTATCTAACGTTAAAATAGACAACCTGCACGATGTGCACCGCCATCAGCACCAGCATCAGCGCCGTAAAAAGTACGTGCGGAGGAAGCCAGAGCTTGAGCGTTTTGTGCAGGTAGATAAGCGCATCCACGCGCCGGAGCGTCGCGGCATTCTCGACTGCCTCCATCAGTTTTGCCGCGTCAAGCCGCGACATTTTGTCGGCGATCTCGCGGAAATCGCTGCGTGCCGACGCGAGCATCTCAGGCAGGCCCTCGCTTCCAAAATACTGTTTGTAAAGATAGCCGAGGCCGAGGAACCGCCGACGGACTTTAGTCTCAATGACCTCACGCAGCCGCGGATCCGCAGCATCCGCCGCCGTTCGAACTAACGCCGCCCGCAACTCGTCACGCCGAGACTCAAGGTCCTCGACCAGGAGCGGTTCGCGTTCGATCTTTGTCATGAACCGCGGCACGACAATGTAACAGGCCGCGCCGAAGAGCCCGGACGCGATGACGAGATCGAAAGAGATCATCAGCAGCGTCGTAAGCAACCCGCCGGAACTCGTCCCGCCGTGAACCAGCAGGATCACGCCGGCGAGCACGCCGACGTAGATGTGTGAGATCATCCAGTAACGAAGAGCTCCCGCACGGCGGCGATAGACCTGCTTGCGTATCGGATAGAGCATCACCCAGACGATGCCGGCAAGCCCGGCAAGGCCCGTCACCCAACGCATCGTAAGCCACGAGCCCGGATTGAGTGCTGTATCTTGCGTAAACTTCACCGTCGCCCAAACCGCGGCAGCCCCTAGAACGATGATCGCTGTGCCAAGCAGCATGTGCCAGAGCTTGGCGACACGGTCGCTCTTGTGAATGTTGACGCCGATCGCGTGCGTTTTGGACCGCTGGATAAGGCCGATCGCCTGGTTGACCTCATCGAAATATTCACGCGGATTAACGCGCAAAAGAGCGCCGGTCGGGCAGTTCTCCTCGCACGAATACGCCGCGACGGAGGCTCCGGGCGGATTAAGGCCGGTACCCTTGCAGAGGTTGCATTTGACGGCAACAAGATTCTCGGTCTGCGTAACGGGCGGCGGCAGCGGTGCCTCGCCGATCGACAGCTTTGCCAACAGTGCCGATCCGTTCCCGTTCGCGTCACGCGCGATCATCGATATCGCATCGTATGGGCATTGCGTTGCGCAGTCGCCGCAGCCGATGCAGGTCGCGGGATTGATGTCGATCTCGCCGTCCGGAAAGCGCGCGATCGCGCCGGTCGGGCAGCCCGT
>CAZWSK010000041.1:0-16473 GCA_964636445.1 uncultured Chloracidobacterium sp. | reverse complement strand
TCGCAGGCTTCGAAAGACTGACAGGCATTAAGATCATCGGCATCATCCTGGCCGCGGTCGGCGTGATCATTCTGATCGATCCACGCCGCGCTTCCTTCTCGTCCGAGACAACGCTCGGCGACATCTGCATTGTCATCAACTGCCTCGCATACGGCATTTACGTCGCCACGTCCAAGAACGTCATCACCCGCAATGGCACCTTTCGCTCGATGATGTGGGTATTCATCTTTGCCAGCATCATTTGCGTCCCGCTCGGGCTGTGGTCGCTGTCAACGATCGATGTGAAGGCCGTAGACAACAATATCTGGCTTATCACGCTTTGGATCGGCATCGGAGCGACGGCCGCCCCATACCTGCTCAACGCATGGGCTTTGTCGAAGGTCAATCCGTCAACTGTCGCGGTATTCGTCTACCTCCAGCCCCTAATCGGGTTTGGCCTAGCGGTCGCATTCCTTGGCGAGCAGATAGGTCTTGCGTTTATAGCAGCCGCAGCGCTGATCTTCGCCGGCGTCTATCTCGTCACAAAAAGGTATATACCTAGTGCAACCTAGAGTTGCTTTTTGCGTGTATTAGTCATCTAATCTTTGTCACGCAATGCCTACGCAGATCAACCAGATAGACCTCTACGACCGACGCCGCACAGTGCTCAGGGTCGATGGCGAAATGCTGCGCGATGATGCCGAGTTGATCGAAAGACTTGTGGGCTGCATCACCGATGATCTCGGCCACACGATCGTCATCGACCTCGCGGATCTCGATTTCATCGATAGCGAGGCGGCGTCGGTTTTGAGGAAGCTCGAGGAAAGCGGCGCGGTAGAGATCGAGGGCGTCGAGATCTTCCTGCAATCAGCCGTCGACATGGCCGAACGCGCCTGAGTCACCTGACATTTCCCGAAAAACCAATTACATTTAATGCCATGAAAGCACGCGAGATCGCCGAACTCGTTGGCGGCGAACTGACAGGTGACGGCCAGGTCGAGATTCTGCGGGTGAACTCACTTGATCGCGCCGGCTCGGGCGAACTCGCATTCGTCGACCGTCCGGAACGCGGATCGGCAGCGAATGCCTCATGCCTGCTCGTACGTAAAGAGGTTCCCGCGACAGCCGTCGCCGTCATAACGGTCGCGAATCCTAAGCTCGCCTTCGCAATAGCCGCTGAAGTTTTGCATCGAGACCACAACGACGCAAGCCATCATCCCACTGCCGTGATCGCCGAAACAGCCCACATAGGCGACGACGTCACCATCGGAGCCGGTGTCGTGATCGGTGATAACGTAAAGGTCGGTAATAACTGCGTCCTTCACCCGAACGTTGTCATCGAACACGACTGCACGATCGGAGATAACGTTATTCTCCACGCAGGCGTCGTGATCGGAGCCGATGGCTTCGGTTACGTTCCGGACGACGACAACATCCATCATAAGTTCCCGCAGATCGGCACGGTCGTCATCGAGGACGACGTCGAGATCGGTGCCAATACCTGCATCGACCGCGGCGCTCTCGGCGAAACACGCATCGGGGCAGGCACGAAGATCGACAATCTTGTGCAAATCGCTCACAACGTGCAGATAGGCAAACGCGTCATCATCGCGGCACAGACCGGCATCTCCGGCAGCACTGTGATCGAGGACGACTGTGTCATCGGCGGCCAGGTCGGCATGGGCGATCATGCCACGGTCAAAAGCGGCGCGGTCATCGGTTCGCAGGCCGGCGTCCTTCCCGGCAAGATCGTCCGCCCCGGCGTCTGGTGGGGCACACCGGTCCAGCCGCTTGACGAATACAAACGTCAAAACGCCCACGTAAAAGGCCTGTCACGGCTCAAAGGCGAGATCAAAGAGCTCCGGCGGCTCGTCACCGAATTGATTAACAAGTAACCGCAATTCCTGCGTTTTCGAGCGTTCTTCTGTTATGAACACGACGCTCACCGGACTTCTGATCCTCACGGCCCTTCTTGTCCCGACGGTCGCAGCACAATCAGGACAGACCCCGCTCGATAAGTATCTCCAGACCGCACCGACCATTTTGATCGTAAAATGCCTCGAGGTGGGGCCCGTGAACATTCTGCTGCGGGCGGATGTTAAAGCGCAGGTTCTGTTCGTCGTCAAAGGCAAGGAGGAGGCGAGGGAGATAACTGTCCACTCACAATACGGTATGGAACCGGGCAAACGTTATGTGCTGCGGCTCGAGAATGGACATGAACCGACTCGCAAATACTTTGCCCGGTCTCGCGATTCAGTTGTCGAGATCGTCGATAGCGAGGACATCGAGTTTCTCAAAACGCTCTCGCCCAGGATCGTGGTCCTCAGAACACTGAACATGCGCGTTCACCGGCTAGAGGCGGAGCTGCGCAGGCTCGAATACGAACTTGACGCGCTCAGATCGGTCAGCCGCGATCAGTAGCAATGCGAATTTTTGTCGAAACCAAAGGGCTCGGCGGTTCGTTGAATATGATACGATGTTGCAGTCTCGCAATCCTCTGGTGGCGAGGCTGCCAGATTTTTTTTTCAAAAACAGTGGGACGGACACTGAGATCAGCGGTAAGTGATTGAGACCACAGCGGTTAACTTGTCCCGCCCCGCTGTGGGACACGTGGACACTTAGACGGTTTTTTTTTCTCAAAAGGTGCGGGACAACGGCGAGATTGAGGGTTAACTCATTGAAATTACAGATAGTTACTTGTCCCGCACGGTCAGCGGGACAGTAGCGGGACAGTCAAATCCGAATTTTTTTCAAGAACGTGCGAGACAGGGGCGAAATTGAGCGTTAACTTGTTGAATTTACAGATAGTTATTTGTCCCGCACCACCAGCGGGACAGTAGCGGGACAGTCAGGTCCGATTTTTTTTCAAAAACGTGCGAGACAGGGGCGAAATAGAGGGTTAAATCGTTGAAAGCACAGCAAGTTATTTGTCCCACGTGTTACCGGGACAGCAGCGGGACACCAGTATGGTCGGAGGGGCTCATATCATCCAGAGACGATCTTCGAGATCAATTCTGCCGCACGTCGCGAGGCCCCGCCGTGGCCGAGGGTCTCGACCGCGGTTTTGAGCGTGGACCGCATATCGGCATTTCTCGCGGCGTCGAGCAGTGCGGTCAGTTCGTCGGACAAACGCTGCGGGGTGAGATCGTCCTGGATCAGTTCCGTCACAATGCGTTCACGGGCAATGAGGTTGATAAGCGCATAATGCGGGACGTCAATAAGCGGTTCGAGGAGCCGGTAGTTGAGCCGCGAGGTTTTGTAGACGACCACCATGGGCACACCGAGGATCGCTGCCTCAAGGGTCGCGGTACCGCTTGTCACCGCTCCCGCATCGGCAGCCGCGAGGACGTCGTAGGTCCTGCCGGTGACGACGATGATATCGTCGGGCGCGGTGTCCTTCATTGCGCGCCGGACATGAGAGGCGGCAACATCGTTGGGAGCACAGATCAGGAAAGTAGGTTCATGGACCTTGCCTTTGAGTTCCGCCGCTGCTTCGAGCATCACAGGGAGGATCCGCGTAATTTCGCTCTCACGGCTGCCTGGAAGAAGTGCTATCAAGGTCCGCGACGCGTCGATCTCAAGGTCCGAACAAAGCTCCGTCCGACTGCTCGATGCGTGCACTTCCCTGATATGCGGGTTGCCGACGTATTCGACATGATGGACGCCGTGCTCGGCGTACCACTGTTTTTCGAATGGCAAAATGGCCAGGAGGAGGTCGACGTGGCGTTCGATCGATGTCAGCCGGTACTTCCGCCAGGCCCACAGCTGCGGTGAGACGTAATAAACGACCTTTAGCCCCTGTTTCTTTAGGTGGCGAGCGAGCTTTAGGTTGAATTCAGGAAAGTCGATGAGTATAACGACATCAGGGCGGCGGTCGGCAGCAGCTTTGCGGAGCTGCTTCATCGCCTTCAGGAACCGGGGAAGGGCCCGTCCTATCTCGGCCAGGCCGACGATTGAAAGCTCGTCTGCCGCGACTACGGCTTCAACGCCGGCTTGTCGCATCCTCGGGCCCGGGCAGCCGAAGAGGCTTAGCTTCCCGGGGATCTCGTCCGTGAGAGCATGCGCTAGCTTGGCTCCGAGCAGATCGCCCGAGGCCTCGCCAGCAACCATCATGATGTTGGTTCGTTCCGCCATTCAGTTACATACTAGACGAAACCGGGAAGGGACAAAACGACAACCGGCGTCGTTATTAGGGCATCAAAGCCTTAAGTTCGTGACCAAGGGTGTATTTCACAGGTCAGGTGTTTGCGAAAGCGTCGCCGGACACCTAAAATTGAATGTTTTGGGGTCAGTATTGACGGAGTTTCTGCCGGCAAAGGGCCGTTTGAGTTGGAGGAGTATTTTGTGACGTTTCGCCGCAATTTTCTTTTGGTCTTATTGAGTCTTGCGCTGGGTGTGCAGGCCGCATTTGCTCAGACGGAATCCGTCATCGGCCAGGTGTCCAACTCGCCAGGTGAATCCTTTGCCGGGGCCATCAGTGGTGACGGCCGGTTTATCGTTTTTGAGTCACGCGGCAATCTCGCGACAGAAAACCCGCGAAACGCAGACAATAACTCCGAGATATTCCTTTTTGACTACGCTCAACGCCGCATCTATCAGATCACGGACACAAAAAGCGTTCTTTTTGACAGTACTAAGCCGCCGACATTCGCGAATATCCGTGTAGAGATCGTGAATACACGCCCGGTCATAAGCAGAGACGGCCGCTGGATCGCGTTCAGCTCGAATGCGACGACCTCCAGGCCGTCAACGCCTGACACAACAAATCCGGGGCAGTTCGACGGCAACTCGTACACGTCGCCAACGCCCACGGTCAGCCCGACACCCACGCCGACCGCAACACCGACCGCGAGCCCAACGGCGACGGCCACACCGACCCCTGCACCGAATCCACTAGCCGAAGACGGAAATCTGGAGATCTGGATATACGAGATCCCGGTTTTCGCTCCGGTGACTGACCTTTCTGCGGGGGAGGAGATCCCGCGAGTTGAGTTATCGGGTGGAACTTTCACGCGAGTGACGAATACGCTGCCGAGCCAACTTCCTCGCCCTGCGACGGCCACGACCGGCGCGTTTATCGCGGATGACAACCATGATGTCACTATCACGGACGATGGCGGCGTAATAGCATTCGGCTCGACACGTGATCTGGTCCCCGGTGTCGGCAACCCTTATCCGGAGGCAGATAACGACGAGATATTTACCTACGTTCGGGCGACTGCTACCCTGAATCAGGTCACCAAAACGCCGCGCGGGCCGATCTCAAATCCGATCTACAATAAGTATCCGACGATCTCCGGTAACGGTTCGCGCGTCGCTTTCGCCAGTACCGCCGACGATCCGATCTACGCCGCCGCCGGTAATTTTGATACGGGGACCAATCCCGAGTCGAACGAGGAGGTCTTCTATGCTGACCTCGCAAACGGCATCCCGACGGGCGGGCGTCAGGTCACGACCACGGCCCCGACCAATCCGGGCGACCCCGTGAACATACTTGAGATCGGCCGACGGATGAGCCGCGACGGGCGCTATATCGCGTTTGATTCCTACGCTGACCTGGCCACGCCGAACGGCACAAATTCCACCGCGTTCGCGACCTTTGTTTACGACGCAACCGCTAACACCTTTCGTCAGATCGGGCCCCGAAGCGACGCCGACTCGGGAGCGTTGAATGGCGACGTGCTGCGGTATCCGGGCTTTACGGAATATGACGCGTCAGGCTCGCCGACACGCCTCGTATTGGGGATGCGGTTGAATATCAAGCCGGACGGCACGATCCCGGCGACGGCGGCTGACGGACTGAATCCGGACGAGACGCGTCCGACGCAGATCTACTCATATCCTCTCGACGTGCCGGCGGCGAGCGCGACCTTCACGAGGCTCGCGAAGTTCCCGACCGCTACGACATTCATTGCGTCGACCCAGCTCTTGACCGGGGACTCGATCGAGCGAATGGCATTTAACCTTGGCCTCTCAGAGCTGGGCACCGGGAATTTTGACCAGCAATCCGAGGTCTATTACTTTCTCCAGCCCGAGGCCGATGCTCAAACGCCCGTGACGACACAGTTGGCGACCGGCGCGAGCGGATTGCCCGTCTCGGCCACCGCCGTACCGAGTCCGACACCTGCTGGCTCGCCGAGTCCTACGGCCACACCATCGCCTTCACCAAGCCCGTCACCCACCCCAACGGGTACACCGACGCCTACACCAACTCCGACGGTTGTCACACCGCCGGCGGTACTTGGCGTTGCTCCGGGAATGCTGGCGGTCCTCGATTATCAGGGCGGCGTCGAGAGGCCGATAGTCTCACGAACCGCCGTGGGTTCTGTGGAGCGTGCGTTTATGCTGCCCATCGAACTGAGCGGCCTCTCCATGACGATCAACGGCGCCGCATGCGGGCTTAAATCCGTTAGCCGTCATCGTATCGAATTCGTCGTTCCGGCAGGCCTGTTGTCGGCGGTTGCCGGCACGAGCTATCCGCTTGTCATCAACAATAACGGTCTGCAGATGAAGACGACCGTGACGATCGTTCCGGCCCGGCCGGACATATTCCGGGCAGATATGGTCCGTGCTCCGCTGGGACGCGCAAAGATCTTTAACGTCACTAATACGGTCCATACGACAGAGCCCTTTGCGGTCCGCACTATCAAGCGAAAGGGCAATAAACTGGTGCCGTCCGTCCTGCGCGTTTACGTGACAGGAGTATCGACGACCAGCGGCCTCACCCTTAGGGTCGGTGGGTCGAACATCTCCGGAGCGTCATTATTGTCTGCCACGCTCGTCGAGCCGGGCGTATACGCGGTCGACTTTCAGCTGCCCGCGGTGCTTGATCATGCGGGCGACGTGCCGATCGTCGCGCTCGTGACGTTCGGCACTACCGAGTTCAGCTCGCGGCTTGAGGATACTGCTCCGCGGTTCTTCATTCTCTGACCGGTGCCTGACGTGGTAGAATATAAGTTGAAACCAAACAGCAAACTTATTTAGAGAACCCACAGTCCTTTAGCTGTTTAGTTGCGCTTGAAGATATGTCCACAAAAGATGTAAGCACAATGAAGATCGCCGACAAGGTCTGGAAAAACGGCGAGTTTATCGATTGGAAAGACGCACGCATCCATGTGATGTCGCACGTCGTTAATTACGGTTCGAGTGTTTTCGAGGGTATCCGATCGTACGAGACGAGCAAGGGCTCGGCGGTATTCCGGCTAACCGAGCACATGCAGCGGCTCATCAATTCCGCAAAGATCTATCGAATGGACCCCAAGTTCACTCGTGACGACTATTGCGAAGCTACGGTCGGGCTGCTCCGGCAGAGCGGCCTTGAGCACGCGTATATTCGCCCGCTCATCATGCGTGGGCTGGACGAGGCCAAACCTGCATTCGGCGTAAACCCCTTCCCAAACCCGATCGATTCCTACATCGCCGTCTGGCAATGGGGCAAGTATCTCGGCGATGAGGCGCTCGAAGCCGGCATTGACGTCTGCGTGTCTAGCTGGACTCGCATCACGTCGAACTCGATGCCGGCGATGGCCAAGGCAGGTGCGAATTATATGAATTCGCAGCTCATCAAGATGGAGGCCCTGCTCGGCGGCTATAGCGAGGGCATTGCCCTGGACGATCGCGGTTACGTGTCTGAAGGTTCCGGCGAGAATATTTTCCTCGTCAACGGCGGCCGCCTTATCACCCCGCCGCTTGGAGCGTCGATCCTGCCCGGCATCACGCGTGATTCCGTGATCCAGATCGCCCGCGAGATGGGCATCGAGATCGTTGAATCGCAGATCCAGCGTTCCGCCCTTTACCTCGCGGACGAGCTGTTCTTTACCGGTACTGCGGCCGAGATAACGCCTATCCGTTCGGTCGATAAGATCACGGTCGGGTCCGGCAAACGCGGCGAAATGACAGCCGCGATCCAGGAAGAGTTCTTCCGCATCCTCGCCGCCGACAGGCCCGCTCCCGACGAACAGCCTTGGCTCACATTCCTCGCCGCCGATGAAAAAAAAACGGCGGGAGCCTGAGCTAAACCATTGACCTCACATGAGTTAACACGAAGCAGCTCTAAGAGTTGCTTCGTGTTTTCACTTGAAGAGCCCATCGGATGCAGAAGTATCGCAACACGACCCTAAACCTCACGGTCTTTCTCTGCGGGGCCGTCGTAATGGTCTATGAGATCGTGGGCTCGAGAATTCTCGCCCCTTATATCGGCACATCGACATACACTTGGACGAGCCTGATAGGCATAATCCTGGCGAGCCTTAGCCTCGGCTACTGGCTGGGCGGCAGGACTGCTGACAGGCGGCCCGAACTGAAGTTCCTCGCGGCCGCCGTCCTTGCCGCCGGGGGCCTCATCGCGGCCACCGTCTTGATCAAGGACGTCGTACTTTCCATCATCGCAAGTGCCGGCGCCGGTCTGGAGTTAAAGGCGGTGATCGCCGCGATCCTGCTATTCGGCCCGGCGAGTGTGTGCCTCGGCTTTGTCACGCCCTTTGCGGTAAAGCTCAAGCTGGCCTCGATCGAAGAAACAGGCGGCACCGTCGGTTCCCTGTATGCGCTTTCGACATTAGGAAGCATCGTGGGTACTTTCGCGGCGGGCTTCTTTTTGATACCGTTCGTCGGCAGCGTCAGGACGCTGTACATCCTGGCCGGAGTTCTGATCCTGCTGTCTGCCCTGCTGATGCCGGCCGTAACGCGTCCCGGTGTTAGTGTCATCGTGCTGCTCTTCCTGGGAATTGCGACAAACGAAGGCCAGACCTATATCCTGCGGGAGCGAAGTGCCCTCTATGACATCGACACCGAATACAGCCGCGTTCGTGTCTTTGAGATGAAAGACCCGGCGACCGGCCGCCAAATGAAAGCCATTGCGACCGACCCGTATTTTGTCCAATCTGCGATGTTTACTGACAGCGACGACCTCGCACTCAGCTACAGCCGGTATTATCATCTGCTGCGGCACTTTAGGCCTGACGTTCGTCGGACGTTGCTGATCGGCGGAGCGGGCTACTCGTTTCCCAAGGAATATCTGCGCACATATCTAAAGGCCGAGATCGACGTCGCAGAGATAGATCCCGGGATGACGGAGATCGCGCGGCGGCACTTTCGGTTGGTCGACGATCCTCGGCTTAGGGTCATCCATCAGGACGGCCGCATGGCTATAAATGCAGCCGCGACAGGCGCTTACGACGTGCTGCTGATGGACGCATTCGGCACGCTTTTCAGTGTGCCGACGCACTTAACGACCGTCGAGGCGGTACGCGAGTTTCACAGGGTCCTCGATGAGGACGGCGTGGTGATCTTCAATCTCGGATCGGCGATCTCAGGAGAGGCGAGCCGTTTTCTGCACGCCGAGATCGAAACGTATCGGGCCGTATTCCCTATCGTCCTTGCTTTTAAGGTCAAACCGGATTACGAGGACGAGCGACTGCAGAACGTCATCGTAGTGGCCCTAAAAGGCGGGCAGGTCCCGCTGCTGAGCTCAGACGACCCGTCGCTACGCGGGCTTCTGGCCACTCACATTCAACTGCCGGAAACTGATATGCCGATCCTGACCGACGATCTGGCTCCCGTCGAATACTACAACTCGATCGCTCAGAATGTGTTCCTCAATGATCAGCTCAACAGGTGAGCACCGACCGGTTTTGTCGCGGGTGAAATACTTCGATTGGTAGAGGTTCTCTCTGAGATTGGTAGAGATAAAACCGAGATTGGTCGAATGTTGTCTTCAGCCTAAAACGACACGACACAGGACCAAACCGAAGCTCTCTAGGTACGACCATCGCGTAGACTGACGTGCGCGTTTTCGCTCGCACCATGGCATAAGCACAAACCGCACCTCGTAAATAGGGCCGAGGTACCCGCTTCCACGAGGGGATACGCCAACCACGGAGCCGCGAGAACTTGCAGATCTTCAGGTTACCGCTGCAGGCCCGGGGCCCACTGTTCGGTGCCCAGCGTTCCGATACCGTTTAGGCGGAAGGAGAAAGTGAAGCGGTTTTCTTTGCGGACGCCGACGTTGAAGGTGTAATACTGGGCGACGACGGCGCAGCAGTCGAAGGCGTAGCCCAGCGTTGCGAGGGCACTGACCATGGGCGACTGGCGCAGGGCTCGGCGGTTTTGGAAATCGAAGAAAAAGGACATACCGCCGAACGGGCCGCGTTCCCGATTTCCGAGGAAGATCGACGGGCTCCACTGTGAGCCGCGTAAGGTGCCGGGCTCCTTGCCGCCAGGCCCGGCGTACTGAGCGAGTGACGGCATGAGCGTGACGGCTCGCGTGTAGTAAAAGGTCTGGAAGAGCTTGAATAAGGGACGCTCGATGCCGATCGTGGCCGAGACGGCCCGCAGCCCGTCGGCATTCAGGCCGACATCGGCACGGACGTTCGCGAAGATCGTTCGGCGCGGGCGGTAGTTGGCATCTATCACAAGCGGCGACAGCCGCCGCGGCACGCCGCCAAATGTATAAAAGCTAAGCGCCGTGATCGGCTCGATCTGATTACGCCGGCCCGGGATCAGGGCCCCGCCGAAGGTGTCGTCAAAGTAATATTTTCCCCGAACCGTCAGCGTGAACACCTCATAGGGCTGCATTTCGGAAGAGCTCTTCCCTGTCGTATTTGACTGCTGAAGCAGCTGCCGTGCCGCCGGCGTCACGGCCTCGGTATAGCGGCGCGTATAGAATCGATTGATCACGCCGTATTCGATCTCGTTCGTATTCGCGATAGTGTCGACATAGTCAAAGCGAATGATGCGGTTGAAATTGTCGACGCCGCGTACGAGCCGGTATGTAAGATAAGGCTCGATGACGTGTCTGAATTTGAACTCGTCGGCCTTGCCATAATAGTTCTTTGCCAGCGCAACGGGCCTCACGTCAAACGAGAATTCACCGTATTTGCGCAGCAGATCGCGGCTGACGACCTGCCGCATGTCATTGAACGAGTTTGAGTAGTAGGTCACTCGGGCCGAGCCGGTCGCAGTGAAGTTGAAATATTTCGTATTGATCGGCAGCGTGAGCTGCGGATAGACGTCGAGCCTTTGCACGGCCGCCGGCGAAACAACGGGATCGGTCCCGGTCATCGATCGATACAGCTCAAGGTCGGTGACCTCTTCGCGCCGCGACACGCCCTCTAGCGAGGCCTTGTATGAAAAATACAGGCCCTTTAGGAACGAAGGCATGGTGGGGCGTTTCTCAAAATGGATGCTCGGCAGGTTGCGCGTCTTTTCGCGAACATTAGGTATCGAGATGACCTGGCTGCGGGCGAGCAGGTTGAGCGTGTATGCTCCCCAGCTCTTGTTCACAAAAGCCTGCGAAACCTCGATCGGCGAGATGATCTGCTGGATGCCCTCGGCGAACTCCTGCCGAAAGGCGAGGCTCGATGTCAGTCGGATGTCCGCCGCCGCGGTAAACCCGTTGGGAAAATAATGAACGCCCTCGGCATAGATCAGCGATCCGCCTTGGTCCGGATGCTCTGCGTCCTTGCCCGGGCCAAAGATGCGGTCCTTGACGGCGTAAAACCCGAAATTCAGGTACGAACGCGAATTCGCTCTCGTGCGAAAATCCGCACCGTAGCCGAGTCCGCGTTTTGTGAACACGTCCATCTTTAGCGTAACGTCGGCGGATTCGCCAAGAGTTTTGTAATACGCCGTCGAGAGTTTAAGGCCCTTTCTGCCCGAAAATCCTGCCGACGGCGTGAGAAAGCCCGAGCTGCGGTCTTTTTCTTTGATCGGGATCGACGCGTAAGGCAAGAGAAGCAGCGGTATGTCCTTTACGCGGAATTTCACGTTACGCAGCTTTACCTTGTCGTTGGTCTTGATCGTCGCTCGCTTTGCCGTGAAGCTCCATTTTGGAACTGCCTCTTCGCACGCTGTGAACTTGCCGTCGGTGACGACGATCGTGTCCAGGCCAGTGCGTTCGACCCGGGCGGCGCTGAAGTAGATCACGGTGCCGTCATTCGTCTGGTTGGTGAAGCCGGTCGTATCCTCGAAAGTGCCCAGTTTGGTCTTGTAGTTCCATGTCGCGGTCGCACCGGTAATGCGTTGGTCGTCGCCCTGGTCAAAGATCACGCTGCCGCGGGCGATGACGCGATTGTCGGCCTCATAGATCGTTATCTCGTCGGCCTGCATTCGGTAGATGCCGTAACGGAGGTCGACGTTTCCGGTGTGCCGGACAATGCGTTTGCCGGCAGGGCCCTCGACGCTCTGGCGTTCGGAATAGACCACGACCTCGCCGTCGCCGCCCTCAGGTTCGACGGTTGGGCGTTTGGTTTTTGGGGCTGATATGCTTTGCTCGGCCGAGACGGGATTGATGTTTGGCGTGTCGGTGATCGGATTTGAGACTTGGCGCTCGACGGGATCGGGCTGCTGCGCAGCCGCCGTCAGGCATAACGCAATACCTGCGACGAGCAGCCCCAATGTTCTTATAAACCGCATCGAATCAACAAGATAATAACGATGCTAACATGCCGCCATACAAGCCGTGAAACGCCTGGATTATTGAGCGGAAACCTCGAGAACGAAGTGGTCGCCGCCCTCGATATGTATGATCCGTCCGGTGTTGTATTTATCGTGAAAGAAGGCGTCTGCAGGATAGGCCATGCCGCGTATCGCGGCATCACCGCTCATCTCGCTCTGCGCGATCAGTTCGTCCGGAAACCATATCTCAGGAGAAATTGTGACCGGTTGACCCGCGCCGTGGGCCTGAGCGTCAGCGACAACGCGCTCAGCGGTCTCTTTCGAGAATAACAGCACGGCTGTGACCTTCTTGCCGGACGGTGACTCTTTCCAGACGACATCCTCAGCCTCGTAAGGGACCCTGACGAGCAAACCCAGCTCCTCGACATTCGTGTGCGGCGCGGTGTTTTGATCTGCCGCGTTCGCACTGCCGGGCGGACGGGTGTTGGCCTTCTGATCGGTACCGGCCACGCATGCGGGAAGCAGGGCTGATAAGGCGATTAATGATAAAATAACCGAAAGTTTAGACACGTTTGCGATAGATTCACCTTACAGAAAAGCTATGTTGAAATCAAAGACAGCTCCCGCGACCTCAGTTAGTCCCGAAGTCGAACGCTGGGAAAACGAGACTCTCGCGCCTGTGATCGACCGATCGCCCGAGCGGAAAACCTCGTTTGAAGGCGTAAGCCTTGAACCGGTCGAGCGGCTCTATACGCCCTCCGATAGCGAAGGGATCGACGTCGGATTTCCCGGCGAATTCCCGTATAAACGCGGAATTCACCCGACTGGCTATCGCGGAAGACTGTGGACCATGCGGCAGTTCGCCGGATTTTCGTCCCCCGAGGAGACCAACCGCCGCTTTAAGTATCTAATGGCCCAAGGTCAGACAGGCTTGTCGGTCGCCTATGACCTGCCCGCGCTGATGGGGCTGGACGCCGATTCGCCGCTGAGCGAAGGTGAGGTCGGCAAATGCGGCGTCGCCGTATCATCGCTCGCCGATTTTGAGGTGCTCTTTGACGGGATACCGCTCGATCAGGTTACCGTGTCGCAAACGATAAATGCGCCGGCACCGATCTTTCTCGCGATGTATCTGGTCGTCGCCGAAAAACAGGGAGCGGACTTTAACAAGATCTCGGGCACGCTGCAGAACGACATCCTTAAGGAATACATCGCGCAAAAAGAGTGGATCTATCCGATCCGCCCGGCGATGAAGCTTGTCATCGACACGTTTGAATACTGTTCAAAGCACGTGCCTAAGTACAACCCGATCTCGGTCAGCGGATATCACATCCGCGAGGCAGGAGCGACGGCATTGCAGGAGCTGGCGTTCACGCTGCGCGACGGCGTCGAGTACGTTCAGTACGGCGTTGACCGAGGGATGGACGTCGACGAGTTTGTGCCGCGGATCTCGTTCTTCTTTAACGCCCACAACGACTTTTTCGAGGAGATCGCCAAGTACCGTGCGGCGCGCGTCGTATGGGCGCGGACGATGAAGCAGCGGTTCGGCGCGAAGAATCCTCGCACGATGCAGCTCCGCTTTCACACGCAGACTGCGGGTGTGTCGCTTACCGTTCAGCAGCCGTTGAACAATATTGCCCGCGTCGCCATACAAGCCCTGGCGGGCGTGCTCGGCGGGACTCAGTCGCTGCATACGGACTCGTATGACGAAGCTCTCGCACTGCCTACCGATAATGCCGCACTCATTGCACTTCGAACCCAGCAGATCATCGCGGAGGAAACTGGTGTCGTCAACACGGTCGATCCGCTCGGCGGCAGTTATTATGTCGAGTCATTGACCGAGAAAATGATCTCGGGCTGTCTCGATTATTTTGACAAGATCGATGGATTCGGCGGGATGGTCGAGGCGGTCGAGGCCGGATTCCCGCAGCGTGAGATACAGGAGTCGGCATACCAGTATCAAAAAGCGGTCGAGCGCGGCGAGCAGTCGATCGTCGGCGTCAACAAGTACGTGATGGACGAGGAGATCCATAAGACGGATATCCTGCAGATCGACGAAACAGTTAGAGACCACCAGCTTGCCCGGCTGGCCGAGACCAAGGCGAAGCGCGACAACGGCGCTGTTGCCATCGCTCTCGATAAGTTGAAGCTTGCATCCCAGAATAACGAGAACACGATGCCGACTATCATTGAGGCCGTCGCCGCATATGCGACCGTCGAGGAGATCTGCGTGGCATTGCGCGACGTTTACGGCATCTACGAGGAACCGGTGATCTAGCTGTGGACGAACTACTCTCCATCGCGAACGCTTCCCGATCGACTCGGCGAACGCTGGGCGATGCAGGTGAACGTGCGGCACTGCAATTCATAGAGGCCAGAGCCTACAGGGTGGTCGTAACAAATTTTAAGGTGCCTGTCGGCCGTAACCGAAAGGGCGTCGCCGTGACGGGCGAGATCGACATAGTCGCATTGGACGGCGAAACGCTTTGTTTCATTGAGGTCAAGACAAGACGCTCGGACGAATTTACGGCCTTGACCACGAACGTCGACCTTCGCAAGCAGCGTCAGATCTCGCGCACTGCAAAAGTGTACCGGCGCCTATTCAGCGTGTGGGACATGCCGCATCGATATGACGTAGTAACGGTCCTGATGCCGCAAGGCGCACAGCCCACGGTCGAGATTTACAAGGATTTTTGGAACGACAGTAAGTTCAGCAGCTCACGGTGGAAGCCTTACGGCTCATATAATGCCTGATCAGTCCCCGCAGATCAGGTGAGCGGCAAGCAGCGGCATCGTTAATTCGTGATGGCCCGTGATCGAAAAGCCCCGCCCGGCTCCGTTCGCCGTCGGGCGATGGACAACGTTGGTCATAGGCCGATACCTCTGAACGAAATCAAAATTTGCGGTGGTGATGTCTGTCAGCTCATGTCCAAGATTTCGGACGACGGTCACTGCCTTCAAAAAGATCTCCGGCATAACGACCGCGGAGCCGTAATTGATATAAACGCCCCCGCCATGCATTTCTTTTACCAATGAGCAGAACAGCCGAAAGTCGGTATGCGATGCGTCTCCCAGGGCCGCTCCGTTAGCCGAGGCGTGAAAGTGGCCGATGTCGGCCCCGATCGTGAGGTGCGCGGTAAAAGGTATCTTGCTCTGATACGCCTGACAAAGGAGGGAGGTCTCGGCAAAGTTCGGCTTCATGGCCGTCACTTCCCTTCCCATAGCCTCGCCTAGTCCTATGCGATCGCGCACGGCCTCCACGGCGGCCGCGTTCAACATTTCGCCGGTTTCCCGAGCCGCTCCGAAATCACCCTTGCCCAGGGTAGCGTCGACATCCTCACTCGTGAATCCGACCATCGCGATCTCGGTATCGTGCACCAGGACAGAACCGTTGCCGGCGAGTGCCGTAACGAACCCGCGGTTAATCAGATCGATCAGGATCGGCGCGAGGCCTGTCTTTATTACGTGTCCCCCCATGCCCCAAATGATCGGCTTATTGAGCTCACGTGCGCGATGGATCCGTTCCGTTAATCCTCGCAGGCTCTGCACGCCAAGGATGTTGGGCAGTCTTGCAAGAAATTCCGCCATGGAATCATCTTTCGAAGGTGGCTCCGCAAAATCATCTACGGTCACCTTACTGGGCCGCGAGGCGAGTTCATATGTGGTGATATCCGACAGGTCTATCGGATCATGATCATAAATGGACATATTCGAGCGCGGCTTGTCCGCCTTATATAGGAAAGGGCGAGAGACTGTCTCTCGCCCTTGATCATGTCCGCATTTCGCGGAGCTAGGGGTTCTGATTATCGACCGGCAACGCGATGAAGTCGAGATCCGTAATATTGTCGGTCAGACTGACGATCTGGCTCGGTGCCTGGAAGAAGTATCGCCGTCCCTGTACCGTAACAACATAGGTCTCGCCCGTACGGAGGCCGTCAAACGAGTAGTAGCCGAACGACCCTGTCTGGGCAACGATCGGTTCCTGCAGGCTGTTGCCGGTGACCGTGACCATAACGTTGCGGATCGGCCGCCCATCAGACGTCATCACCCGTCCCGAGATCGACGCGTTAGCTGCGGTCGATGGCAGGAATTCGAGGCCCCAGC
>CAZWSK010000040.1:0-16646 GCA_964636445.1 uncultured Chloracidobacterium sp. | reverse complement strand
GTCGATCCTCGCCCGGTCAGGGGCGATAGAAACAGTGGCCTCACCGGTCGTGTTGATCGAAGGCGGCAGTTTCGGGGCGGCCTCTTGCGAAAACGCTGATGTAGTTAACAGGAGAGCAATGACGAATAGAATAGATAATTTCGCTGTTTTCATAATGGTTGATGATCGACAGCCCGCGGCGTGAAAGGACCCGACGTGGGGTTCGATCCTCCTGATAGTGAGAACGAGGTGAAAGGTAGTTTCTTGCGGGTGCGGCGCAGCATGATCATTTTCCCGCAGGAACAAGTCGCATCACGCGGTCATCGTCCTTTGCGGCTGTGCCGCGGCCGTCTCGGTTTGAGGTGGAGAAATAGAGATAGCCGTCCGGGCCCGCGGCGACTTCGCGGATCCGCCCGAATTTGCCGGAAAGAAGATCTTCCTGACGCACGACCTTGCGGCCGTTGAGGATCACTCGAATGATGCGTGCGCCGCGAAGGCAGCCGAAGAAGAAATTGCCCTTAAAGATGGGAAACTGTGTGCCGTCGTAGAATGCACCGCTTGCCGGGGCACAGGCCGGCGAGTATTCGAGCAGCGGTGAGACCATTCCCGGTCGCGATTCCGTGTGGTGAATCTCGGGCCAGCCGAGATTGGAGCCGCGTTCGACGATGTTGACCTCGTCACCGCCCGAGCCTTTGCCCTCAAACGTGCTCGGCCCGTGTTCGGTCTGGAACATCAGCCCGCTGCCCGGCTGCCAGGCCAGGCCCTGTGCGTTGCGGTGACCGTATGACCAGATCTCGGGCCGGGCGTTTGGTGTCTTCACGAATGGATTGTCCTGCGGTACCGAGCCGTCGTCGTTAAGGCGCAGCGTTTTGCCAGCCAAAGAATCGAGCTTTTGCGCAAGGTTCCAATCCGTCGAGTCGCCTGTGGTTACGTACAGCTTCTTGTCCGGACCGAAGTCGGCTCGCATGCCGGCGTGGTTTGGTGCCCCGGGGATATCCTCGATAATGACCCTTGGTTCAGCGAATTTCCCGTCGAAATATTTGTAACGCATTACCTTGATGCGCTTGCCATCTTTGTTATAAGCATATGCGAGATATATGAAGTTATTTGTCGAGAAATCCGGGTGGACAGAGACGTCCATCAGCCCACTCTCGCTCGATGGCTCGACGTCCGGTACGACATAAAGAGGTTCACCACGCAGCTTTCCTTTTTCAATGATCCTCACACGGCCAGGCCGTTCAGTTACGAGTAAATCACCGTTCGGCAGCCAGGCAAGAGCCCATGGTACCTCGAGCCCGCCAGCAACCGTCTCAACACGAAACTGTACTCCGTCAGGAGTGTTTATTAGCTGGTTTTCAGCCATGCCGGGCGGAGTGCAGCCGCTGATTGCCGATCCAGTGCCTAAGATGATCGTGAGTAGGAAAAGCCTTGTGAGCGCAGCTCTCATCCGGTGGGTATCATATCACGTACCATTAGTGCGACGTTTGGGAGCCGATATTTGACGAATAACCGGTCGCGGCCGAGATCTCGTAGAGCACCTCTGCCGAATCTTCGCGCGACACCGTGCGCGACAAATCGGCAAGCGAAACTATACCAATGCAGCCGCCATTCGCGTCAACGACCGGGACCCGACGTATCTGATTCTCCTCGAGTACGCGATAACATTCCTCAAGCGTGGCCTCGTCGGGCATTGCGATCAGGGGCGTGCTCATGCAATCTCCAACGGTTAGTTCGAGCGGATTCTTCCCTTTGGCCACGGCGCGACACACGATGTCGCGATCAGTAATAACACCGATCGGAAACGCCGATTCGTAGTCCTGGACGACAGGGATCTCGCCACAATCAAAGTCGACCATTAGCTGCGCAGCCTCCTGCAGAGGCGCGTCGGCGGTGCAGCAAGCCGGATTTATAGTCATAACATCTCTTACCTGCATATTGCCTCCCCGAAGCCGCCCGGAGGCCCACGACCGGCGGCTTCCGAGCCATATTCGCCTAAAAGCCGGTTGCCGCCCGAGCGTCGACGTCAGACGGAGAAACGGTCGCGACCGACACGTCCTTTAATACCTCACCCGACTCAACCCGGGGTGAAACACGGGCAATGTCTGCGAGTGCGACGATGCCAATGCATGAGTCCGTTTCGTCGACCACCGGCAGCCGCCGTATTCGATTCTCCTCCATGAGCTGAAAGCATTTCTCGACGTCCGCATTCGGACGTACCGAGACCATCGGCGTCGTCATGCACTCACTCACCGTCATCCGCAGCGGGTCGAGTCCCTTGCCAACGGAGCGAACCGTGATATCGCGATCAGTTATCACCCCCACGGGCTCACGCCCGTCGAGCGTGCGGACAACCGGGATCTCACCGCAATCGTTTTCGATCATTAGTTGGGCGGCTCGTTGAACCGGATCATTTGGCATACAGCACGCCGGGTCTGGCGTCATGACGTCTTTAACTTGCATCGGGCCTCCTGTTATTTATTCAGCCTCGCCTGAATCGCTTTGATGGTCTCAAGATGCTTCTTTAGAGTCGGCAGCGTCTTGGCCGCAAACGCCTTCAGTTCCGCGTCCGCCGAACTCTGAGCTTGCTCCTCGAACGCCTCTACGTCGGCCTCGTGGTCTTCGACCATCTGGTCAACATATGCCCGGTCGAATTCTTCACCGGATAACTTGCCCAGCTCTTCGATCGTGTCCTTATGTGGGCCCGCATCCGTCGGAAGCGTCCATTTTTTCGTCTGTGCGAGCGTTTTCAGCTCGTTGTTGGCCTTTGTGTGGTCGGTGACCATCATCTGCCCAAATTTTTTGACCTCAGCATCTTTGGCCTTTGAACTTGCGAGCTTACCGAGCTCGACTTCGGCCATGCCGCCATGAGCGGCGTCTTCAACGAATTCTTCGGGGCCCGTCACCGTCGCCTTGGTCACTGCGTTTGCAACCGTATTCGCGGCATTAGCGGCGGTGTTCGCGACGGAATTGGCTGCGTTCCCAGCCGTGTTTGCCATGCGGCTCGTGTTTACATTGACAGTCGTGTCACCACAGGCAGCCATTGCTAAAGCTGCCAGCGAGACGATGGATATTCCAAAAAATGCTCTTTCCATAGCTAGATCCCTCCGGTTTCTCAAGGCTTTTAGATTAACGGAGCGCGACCGATCCCAATGTTATTTGGCTTACATTAGGCGGGATCCAACGAAGAAAAGGGCCCGTTGACGGGCCGATTTCATTTTGAATTCTCCTGACAGGTACCTATTTGAGCTTTGAACCGAGCGTCTTTAGCCAGCCGTACGGTTTCTTGATAATCGGCAGGGCCTTTGCGATCCAGGGCCTCCCATCGACACCGTCAACATCTCGGACATGCTCTTCCCGGAGTAGCGTATTATCCATCCGGGAGGGTCGGGATTTTGCCACTAACGATGAGCGGACACGGGGCGCGGCCGGCCGATACGACCCTCGCACTGACGCCGGGCGGGTAACCGGTCGACGGTATCTTACACGGACGGCCGTAGGCTTGGTCGGTTCGACGGCTGTGTTCTCCAAGTCGCCTCGGACTGCAATAATAGTATCTGCGGGCCACGCGTTCACGGCGACCGCTGCCGCATACTCGGGCGCGTACTCGTCAACGATGAGAAGCTGAAATGCGGTCTGGACGGCCGCAACAGCGGCGATGGCGAGGACTAGATGTCGCATCAGAGATCTAAAGCAGTTTGCGCAAAGTTAAACCATGCTAACCAACAGTTAGAATCGCGCCGTCAGTGAAAGGTTGTCACTGACATCAATTCGTATCTTAGCCGCTTCTGGACTAGAATCGAAGGACGTTCTTCAGGAGAGTCCCGCGCACGGGGCTGAGAAACGTCGGGGCGGACGTGATCCTTAGGACCTGATACGGATAATACCGACGAAGGGAGAAAAACGATGGAACAGAAGTCAGAAGTCAGAATTCAGAAGCCAGAAGCAGAGCATTTGCCGGCGTCGCAGAAGGTGTATGTTGAGGTTAGCGGCGCGATGCGGTTACGGGTCCCGTTTCGTGAGATCAGTTTGTCTCCATCAAGGGAAATGGACGGAACGCTCGCGGATAATCCGCCGGTAAGGGTCTACGACACTAGCGGGCCGTGGACAGACCCATCGCAGGCCCATAACGTACGCGACGGGCTGCCGGCATTACGGGGCGAGTGGATCGCGGCACGGAACGATACAGAGGAGTATGCCGGCCGTGAGATCGTGCCTCAGGACAACGGATACCTGACGGCCGGGGCTGAAGAGATCGCGCGGATCAAAGAGAACGGTGCGCTGCAGGAGTTTCCCGGTTTGCGGAGAAAGCCGCTCAGGGGCAAGGCCGGCGCGTGCGTTACGCAGATGCACTATGCGCGAAAAGGTATCGTGACGCCCGAAATGGAATTCGTCGCGGTCCGCGAAAACCTTGGCCGCAAGATCGCCTTTGAGACTCTCCAAAATGGTGACGGGGAAGATCGCTCGTCGCTGCTGCATCAACACCGTGGTGAATCATTCGGGGCGTCGATCCCCGCGTTCGTCACGCCTGAATTCGTCCGCGACGAGGTCGCCCGCGGCCGTGCGATAATCCCTGCGAATATCAATCATCCCGAAAGCGAGCCGATGATCATCGGCCGAAATTTCCTTGTCAAGATCAACGCAAACATTGGAAACAGTGCAGTTGCGTCGTCCATCGAGGAAGAGGTCGAAAAGATGCGTTGGTCGACACTTTGGGGAGCGGACACCGTGATGGACCTGTCGACGGGGAAGAATATTCACGCCACGCGGGAATGGATCCTGCGCAATTCGCCGGTACCCATCGGAACTGTGCCGATCTATCAGGCACTCGAAAAGGTAAATGGTAAGGCCGAGGAGCTGACGTGGGAGATCTACCGCGATTCGCTGATCGAACAGGCCGAGCAGGGCGTCGATTACTTTACGATACACGCCGGTGTGCGCTTGCCTTACATTCCGCTGACGGCGAAACGAACGACAGGTATCGTCAGCCGCGGCGGTTCAATAATGGCGAAATGGTGTCTAGCACATCACGAGGAAAGCTTTCTATATACAAGGTTTAGAGAGATATGCGAGATCATGCGGGCGTATGACGTCAGTTTTTCGCTTGGTGACGGCCTGCGGCCGGGCAGCATTGCCGATGCGAATGACGAAGCGCAATTCGCTGAGCTCGACACGCTCGGCGAGCTAACAAAGATCGCTTGGGAGATGGACTGCCAGACGATGATCGAAGGCCCCGGCCACGTGCCGATGCACCTGATCAAAGAGAATATGGACAAGCAGCTTGAGGTGTGCGGCGAGGCTCCGTTCTACACGCTCGGGCCACTCACGACCGATATTGCTCCCGGCTACGATCACATCACGAGCGGCATCGGTGCGGCGATGATCGGATGGTTCGGCACAGCAATGCTTTGTTACGTAACCCCTAAAGAACACTTGGGTTTGCCAAACAAGCAGGACGTGAAGGAAGGTGTTATTACTTACAAACTCGCTGCCCACGCCGCCGATATCGCAAAGGGCCATCCGGGAGCGCAGTACCGCGATAACGCATTGTCGAAAGCTCGTTTCGAATTCCGCTGGGAAGACCAGTTCAACCTCGGCCTCGACCCGGAAAAGGCGAAGGAATTCCACGACGAGACTCTCCCGGCTGAAGGAGCCAAGCTCGCTCACTTCTGCTCAATGTGCGGACCGCATTTCTGCTCCATGAAGATCACACAAGACGTTCGCGATTATGCTGCGAAACAAGGAGTTGAAGAGGAAAAGGCGCTGGCCGTCGGGATGAGCCATAAGGCGGCGGAATTCAAGGCCACGGGCGGCGAGATCTATCACGGCAATCTGCCCGACGGCTCCGGCCACGACCATCATTAGTGTGACACCTGACCCTGAAGGCATCTTGACTGGTGAACCGCCGGTCGCAGGCGCGGACGTGCGCCGCTCGTCGACGTGGGACATCTCAAATGCTCCGCGCAATTATATTTCGCTGATCGTCACTCAGGCGGGCAGTGCGGTCTTTTCGTTCACATCGGTGTGGCTCCTGACGCATTATCTCGGGGGCGAAGGATATGGTGGTGTCGTGGCGGTCATCGCCGCGTCGCAGCTCGCCCAGGTCTTTGTCAACTGGACAGCCGTCGCCGTTGTCCGATTCGGCGTAGATGAATTCATAGATACCGCAAAGATCGCGCGGACGTTTTGGGTCCGGCTTGCCGCACTCGCGTTCAATCTGTTGATCGTCATTGCGGCCTCCATATGGTGGTTTCCGCCTCTGTCCGGCTGGCTAAAGATCACGCCGGAGACCTATTGGTTCGTGCTTCTTCATTTATCCGTCACCGCTATCTGGGTCCACCTGCAGATGAGCCTGCAGGCCGCGAAAATGCTGCGGTTGCAGGGCGTATTAATGATGACCGAGCGCTTGGTGATCACCTCCGGCCTTATTGTCCTGCTTTCGGCTGGCGGCCTCTCGGGTATTACTGCGGTTCTCTGCTATTCCACCGGTCCCCTCTTGATGATCTGCGCCGGGGTATTCTTCCTCAGGGGTTACATCTTTAACCGTTTTTCTATAGACGGCGGCTTTCTTCGGAAGCTGCTGGCATATTCTTTTCCGCTCCTCCCTATGGCTGTTGTCGGTTACATCGGCTCCGTTTACGTAGACGCGATCTTCCTCGCCAGTTACTTGTCTAAGGCGGATCTCGGAGTCTACTCGGTCGCGGCGCAGGTAAACGGCGTACTGCTGCAAATACCGACGCTCGCGAATACGCTGCTGTTGCCGCTCTTCGTTACGCTGACGCGTGAGGAGCAAACGACGCGGCTGCAAAAGTTCTTCGATCGAATACTGCCGGTGTTAACGCTCGCCTGGGGGCTCGCCTGTACGATGTTCGCATTTGTAGCCGCCTTTGCGATCCCGTTGGTATTTCGCTCCGAATTCAAAGCCTCGATAATCCCGCTATGGATACTCGCGGTCTCGAGCGGTGTTGCACTGCCGGCGCTGGTGGGTTATCAGGCCCTCGGCCATTCGATCTCGGCGACGAAGATATCGCTGTGGGCAACGGTCTGCTCAGCCGCCGCTAAGGCCGCACTCAATTTCCTGCTTATAGGCACGCTTGGCATCGTCGCTTGTGCATGGTCCACCGTGGGGGCGTTTGCCGCGGCAGTCATCGTTTCGGGTTTTCTTTTGCAGCGGCGCGTGCTGATAAGATTGTCATGGACGAATATTGCGATGGTGCCGGTGGTGCTCGGCGGTTTTGCCGTTTGGGCAACATCGAATATTTGGTTCGGATTGGGTACAACAGTCTTAGCGACGCTTATTTTGAGTGTTGTCCTGAAAAAGGCGGCTGACGACGTGCTCGTCTTTTTCAAGAACTTCCGTTCCGGCGCCGCGTGAGCCGCCCACATGACCAATGCCTGCGGCTGAAAGATTCAACGGAGCAAACATTATCGACGCCGGAAGGCTTTCCCCGTATTGGGGCGAGCACGCGGCGCGATACGTTTTAGCGCGAAAGTTTGTTAAGGGGCTGTCCGTCCTGGACATCGCCTGCGGCACCGGTTTCGGCATAGGCCTCATGAAAGGCCATGCCCGGCGTATTATCGGCGTAGATGTCGATATCGCCGCTGCGAAAAAAGCGGCAGGCGAATGCGTTAACAATTCAGCGGTTCTGTTGGCGGATGGCCTCGATCTTCCGTTCGCAAGCGGGAGTTTTCAGGTGATCACTTCATTCGAAACGATCGAACATTTGAATGAGCGCGCCGCATTTTTGACGGAGTTGAGACGAGTGCTCACACCTAACGGCGTCTTGCTGCTCTCAACGCCGAATGCGAACTACACAGAGCCTGAAAACGGTCGGCCGAAGAATCCGTTTCACGTGCATGAATATACGCCGAACGAATTGATCGACGAAGTTCAAAAGATCTTCACTGTCGAAACGTTGATGGGGCAGGCACTGAGACGGGATTTCGGCATCCCGCCATTTTACGACGCCCAGCTTAAGCTGCCGCATGACGCGGCGACCCGCTCGAGACTCGCGGGCTGGAAGATAATGAACAAGCTGCCGGCGGGCCCCCGTGACACGATAAGTAAGTGGCTCTGGAATGCGCCGTTTTATCCGGTCAGCGATGATTACGAGTTTCGTGAGGATCTGGTGGACCACGCCCCCGTCCTGGTGGCTATTTGCAGGAGGCCCGCATGAACGAGCCCTTAGTAAGTGTGGTCATCCCGAATTACAACTACGCACGCTACATCGGCCAAGCGGTCGACAGCGTATTGGTACAAACGTATCGAATGGTGGAAGTCGTCGTTGTGGATGACGGTTCTAAGGACGATTCACTGGATGTACTGGCTGCCTACGGCGACCGCGTGAGCGTGATCGAGCAGAGGAACGCGGGCGTTGCCGCGGCGCGAAACACCGGAGTGGCAGCATCCTCCGGAGAAATGGTCGCGTTCCTCGATGCGGATGATGTTTGGCTGCCGGAAAAACTCCAAAAGCAGATTGAGAAAATTACGAGCGACGATGAGATCGGGCTCGTCCATTGCGCGATGACCTATATCGACCTGAAAGGCGAGATATGCGGTGAGGTCACATGCGGAAAGGAAGGCCGGGTTGCGGACGAACTTCTTCGTTTCGAGAGCGGAACAGTGATCGGTGCCGGTAGCACCGGTCTAGTACGGAGGGACGTTTTCGACTCGGTGGGCGGCTTCGACGTCCGTCTCTCTACGGCAGCGGATTGGGATCTTTGTTACCGCGTCGCAGTCGGCCACCAGGTCGGATTCGTCGCGGAGCCCCTTGTCCTCTATCGGACGCATAATTCGAATATGCATTCAAATATTGGCGCGATGGAGCATGACATGCTCCTCGGGTTTGAAAAGGCCTTCGCCTCAGGGGCGTCGCTTGACCGAAACGAATGCTACGCGAATCTCTTTAAAACCCTTGCAGGCTCGTATTTTCACGCGGGGCGTTACGGCGATTTTACCCGTAATGCTGTAAAGAGCGTCGTACGGCGACCGGGGAATATCGCCTACTTTTTGAGCGCGTTCCGGCGGACAATATCAAATGGCTAAAGCTCTCTATATCTGCTATTTCGGTATTCGCGAGCCCCTGGTTCAAACGCAGGTGCTGCCGTATCTGCGAGAGCTATTGAAGATCGACGGGCTGCAGATGTCGCTTGTGACGTTCGAGCCGCGTGACGAGGATGAAAAATTGCGAGGTGTCGGTTCGTCAGGTGATCCGCTCGCAGCCGAGATAAAAGCCGCACTAGCAGCCGAAGGCATCGACTGGTATCGGCTGCGGTATCATCGGCGGATGTCGGTAGTCGCGACGGCGTGGGACATACTGTGCGGGACGCTATTCACGATCAAATTCATCAATCGTTACCAGCCAGACATCCTGCACGCGCGCGTTCACGTGCCGATGGTGATGGCAGCATTGGCGCGGAACTTGAGCCGTGGAAGGCCGAAAATATTATTTGATATTCGTGGGTTCTTTCCTGAAGAATACGTCGATGCCGGTGTTTGGCCGGAAGGTGGATGGCTTTATCGGCTGACCAAGCGTGTCGAAAAGTGGCTGATGAAACAGGCCGACGGGTTTGTCGTATTGACGGAGAAAGCGCGATCGATACTTTTTCCAGGCTCGATGGAGAGTGGACTCGACGGCACCGGCCGTCCGGTCGAGGTGATACCGTGCTGTGTGGCTACGGCTGCGTTTGCCCGCGATGCTGCTGCGGGGGCCGGGATCAGACAAGCGATCGGCGCTGAAGGACGTTACGTGGTCCTATATGCAGGCTCATTCGGGGGGTGGTATTTGTCGGACGAGATGTTTGAATTTTTCTCGTCAGTCCGTGAGGCCGACCCGCGAGTTTTTATAATGGTCCTTACACAGCGGGACACCGATCGAGTCCGTGTTCGGCTTTCCGATCTCGGCTTCGGCGAGGACGATGTCTTTGTAGCAAGTATTCCACCCGCGGACATACCTCGCTATCTCAGTGCTGCGGATCTTGCGGTATCATTCATCAAGCCCTGCTATTCGAAACAAGCCTCGTCGCCGACGAAGAATGCCGAGTATCTGGCCGCGGGGCTGCCGATGATCGTAAATACCGGGGTCGGCGACGTGGACGAGTTGATCGCGATGGAAAAGGTAGGCGTAACGATAAGCAGCTTCGATCACACAAGTTATTTGAATGCGTACGGGGCCGTTAGATCACTCGGCAAGGTGAGAGTGCGATGCCGCGCGGCGGCTCTGAGGCGACTTGACCTGACCGAGATCGGCGGTCACCGGTATCGGCGCCTCTACGAGAGCGTGATCAAGAAGTGAGGAGTAACGGCGAACAGGGCGAGGTCAGAGATGGTTACCGCTGGGTGCGGCAGGACTGCCCGACCTGTGGGACGCGGCCCGTAGTGCGCGTCGGAAAACGGGGGGGCACGTCGCACCGGGAAGGCCTCGGCGTCGAATGCGAGATATGGAAATGCGGTGATTGCGGGCTGCTGTTTGCCGACCCGATGCCACTACCTGTTGGCGGGCTTCGGCAGCACTATGAAATCGAAGCGGACGACTACTTCGAGGCGCATGACTCGGATGACAAACTCGACAGGGCCGGCGAACTCATCCGCGAAGCGGAGAACCTGCTCGGCCGAAAGGGAAAGCTTCTTGACGTTGGCACTGGACGCGGCGAGGTCATTGCAGCCGCACTTGCGGCGGACTGGAGGGTCGAGGGTGTCGAGCCGTCGGAGACGTTCGCCGATCATACCGAACGACGTACAGGAGCAAAGATCTGGCGAGAGGCCATCGAGAACAGCGATATCGCAGACGAGGAATTTGACGTCGTCATCCTCGCCGCCGTGCTCGAGCACCTGTATGACCCGGATGCGGTCGTTGCCAAGGCCGCGCGCGTCCTGAGGCCCGGGGGACTGTTATATCTTGACGTGCCGAATGAAGCTGGTCTGTTCTTTCGCGTTGGGAATCTATATCAGAAGGCGCTCCGCAGAGACTGGTGCGTCAATTTGTCGCCCACCTTCTCGCCATTTCACGTTTTTGGCTTCAGCCCGCGTTCTCTGAATAAATTGCTTGCGAAGCACGGGTTCAAATCGAATATCTGGAAAGTCTACGGCGGAAATAGTATGGTTCCCTCCGGAGGCGGCGTGAGGGCCCGTGTTGAGAGTCTCGCAGGTAAACTTGTGACCGGCGTTAGCAACCTGGGCGAGATGGGCACTTATATCGAGACGTGGGCCGTCAAGCAATAGCGGACCTGCCGTTTTCAGTCTGTACTTAAGTTGGTTATGAAGGTTTTAGCGGTAGTTCCGTCCCTCTACGACACGAGTCCGGGACAGCGCTTTCGGATCGAGCAGTGGGAGCCGCTGCTCAATGCTGAAGGCATCGAGATCGAGTACGCCCCTTATGAAACTGAAGAGTTGAAGTCGGTTCTCCACACCGGCGGCGGCGTTCTTGCCAAGGTCGGCGCTGTTGCGAGCACGATGCGGCGGCGGAGCACGGAACTCCGCGATATAAACAAATACGATCTCGTTTATCTGTTTCGAGAGGCTGCGATCCTTGGCCCGCCATGGTTCGAGAGGCGAATCGCGCGATCGGGCGTGCCAATAGTTTTCGATTTTGACGATGCGGTCTTCGTCTCATACAAGAGCCCGTCGAACGGGTATCTGAGCTATCTCAAATTCCCGGCAAAGACGGCCGAGATCGTTAGGCTGTCGGAACATGTAATGGCGGGAAATCAGTACCTTGCGGATTATTCGCTGCAATATAACGAGAAGGTGACGATAGTGCCCACGACGATCAATACGGAGAAATACCCCATGGTCGAACGGCCGGGACCGGACGTCCCTACGATCGGATGGAGTGGCAGTTTTAGCACCGTCCAGCATCTGGATACGATCCGCGACACGATAAGGGGGATCGCCGAAACAGAGGAGTTTCGCTTGCGTGTCATCGGCACGCCCTCATACAAAATTCCGGATGTAGACACGGAAGCTATGCAATGGCGCTCTCAAACCGAGATCGAAGATCTAAGCGAGATCGATATCGGGATTATGCCTTTGCCGGACGAGGATTGGAGCCGCGGGAAATGTGGCCTAAAGGCGCTGCAATATATGGCGCTGGGCATACCGACCGTTTGCTCGCCTGTCGGTGTGAATTCTACAATCATAAAGGACGGAGTGAACGGCTTTCTCGCCGATGGGCCCGAAGAATGGATCGAAGTGCTTAAGAAGCTGCTCCATTCACCTGAATTGAGGCGAAAGATCGGGCTTGCGGGGCGGAAGACGGTTGAGAACGAATACTCGGCGAAGGTCGTCGCACCTCGAGTGGCCGCGATATTTCGTTCCGCAGCGAAAAACAGCCGTAACGCATGACAGTTTTTAATATTTTGGTCACCGGCGGTGCCGGATTTATCGGTTCCCATCTTGTCGACGCGCTCATTGAACGCGGGCATCGCGTGCGCATCCTCGACTCGATCGTTGAACAGGTGCACGGCGGCCAAGTTCCTGAACACATCAATAAAAATGCGGAATTTATTCAGGGCGACGTCTGCGACCCCGACGCTGTCGCTAAAGCTCTGGAGGGGATCGATGTCGTATTTCACCAGGCTGCAGAGGTCGGTGTAGGGCAGTCGATGTACGAGATCGTCCGCTACGTGAAGGCAAACGACCTAGGTACGGCCGTTATGCTCGAGGAGATGATCAAGCGGCCCGGGCAGTTCAAGAAACTCGTCGTAGCGTCCTCGATGTCAATCTATGGCGAGGGCACCTATCAATGCGAGACGTGCGATACCTACGTCAATCCGTTTCTTCGCCCCGCTGAACAGCTCGCGGCCCATGATTGGGAGTTCAAGTGCGAAAACTGCGGCAGTCTATTGAGGACGGTAGGAACGCCGGAGAGCAAGCCGCTGTTCCCCACTTCGGTTTACGCCGTCAGCAAGCAAGACCAGGAGCAATACTGTCTCGCGGTCGGTCGTGCGTATGCAATTCCGACGGTGGCCTTTAGATATTTCAATGTTTATGGCACGCGGCAGGCATTGTCGAATCCATATACGGGCGTGTGTGCGATATTTTCGTCGCGGCTCCTCAATGATCAGTCGCCGGCGATTTTTGAAGACGGCCTTCAGTCGCGCGATTTCGTTCATGTGAGCGATATCGTCCAAGCGAATCTGCTCGCGCTCGAGTCGGATAAAGCTGACTATGAGGCGATGAACGTCGGCACCGGCCGTGCAACGACGGTAAAACAGATAGCTGAGCTCCTTGCAAAGGGACTCGGCAAAAAAATAGGCCCGACGATCGTCGGCAAGTATCGTGAGGGCGATATTCGGCATTGCGTTGCCGACATCTCCAAGCTCCGCGACCTATTGGGATACGAGCCAAAGGTCACGCTTGAGGCAGGTCTCGGGGAATTGCTCGATTGGCTCGGCACCCAAACCGCCGACGATCGCGTAGAGGCGGCTACGGCGGAACTGAGCCAAAAAGGCTTGGTCAAATAGCGGGATCAGATGGCAGGCAAGCTTAGACTATTCACGCTCGCTGCGATCGGTGTCTTACCGTCGCCTCTTGCGGTCTGGTCTCTACGACTGTTCTTTAGGTATAAGATCGGCCGACGGGTCCGTATCGGATTCAGTGTGATAGATGCGGCCGAATGCGAGATCGGCGACAACGTAAGGATCGGCCATTTGAATGTCTTTACGCACATCGGACGGCTCTCGATCGGAGAGCACACCCGCATTGGGGCCTTGAATATTTTTCGGGGCGGCGACGAGATCTCGATTGGGCGATACTGCGATATTCTTAGGCTAAATGAGGTCAACTCGATCCCGGAACCGGAATTACTGGACGGAGAGGCGGACGCGAGATTCTCACTCGGCGACGGATCTATGATCGGGGCATCGCATAAGATCGATTTTACAGATCGCGTCACGTTGGGAAAGCGGGTGATCCTGGGCGGCCGTAACTCCTCTATATGGACGCACAACCGGCAGCAGACCGAGCCTGTCGAGGTCGGAGATCGTACTTATCTTGGGTCCGAGATCAGGATCGCGCCGGGAGGGAGTATTCCGGCCAAATGCATCGTCGGCATGGGCTCGGTGGTGGCCAAGCGATTTTCGCGTGAATATTGGTTGATCGCAGGCGTCCCAGCGGCCGAGATCAAGGAACTCGACGATGACGGCCGGGCTCTTACGAGCCGCAAGACTCGGCCTGACCTGCCGGATGAAATTTAGTTTTTGTTGATGGGCAACCGTTTTTTACTACTTTCCTGTGCACTGGTCATCTCGCTGGGCGCTTTTCTGGTCGAGTTTCCCAATGGTGTCGAAGCTATCGGTATCGTATTTATACTTTCCGCGGCGGCGCTGTACATCTTTCGGAAGCATACCCAGGAGAAGGACTTCCTTACGACGATCTTTGTTGTCGGACTCGCGGCGCGGATGGCGTTCGGTCTGATGATTCATCTGTTCGAGTTGCGCGATTTTTTCGGCGGGGACGCTATGACGTACGACGAGAGCGGGTGGGCGCTGAGCCAGCACTGGCTCGGCAAGGGCGAACTCACGGGCCAGATGTACTTTCAGAGCATAGGTACGGCGTGGGGGATGACGTATTTTACTGCCGGCCTCTACACGTTGATCGGCAGGAACATCTTCGCCGCCCAGTCCATCTGTGCTGTTGTCGGCGCAGCCATCGCTCCGACTGTGTTCTATTGTTCTCGACGAATTTTTGGGAATCTGAACTCAGCGAAGTTCGCGGCGATAGCCGTGGCGGTCTTTCCTTCGTTCATCATCTGGACGGGTCAGTTGCTCAAGGACGGGCTCATCATCTTCATGCTGGTACTCAGCATAACGATGGTGCTATCGCTCCAAGAAAAATTTACGTACGCGGCCCTGCTCTGTGTCCTTGCCGCACTGTTCGGGATCCTTTCCCTGCGTTTTTACATCTTCTTCATGGTCCTGGTCGCCGTGGGCGGAAGCTTTCTCGTGGGCGTTTCTACGTCGAATAAGTCCATACTTCGCCGCACACTGGTGCTTGTCGCGTTGGGCGTCGCACTTACTTACTTTGGCATGCTGAGGTCGGCGCAGACCCAATTCGAGACCTTCGGGAGTCTTGAACGCATCCAAGGCAGTCGTTTGGACCTCGCTCGCTCTGCTGAGTCGGGTTATAACGAAGAATCTGACGTTTCGACGACGGAGGGCGCGTTGTCGGCCATCCCACTAGGGTTCACTTACCTGATGTTCGCTCCTTTCCCGTGGCAGGCGGCGAACTTACGGCAGGCGATCACGATCCCGGATGTGCTGGTGTGGTGGGTCATGATGCCTTTCCTCGTGATGGGCATCATCTACACAGTGAAAAACCGCCTGCGGAACGCTTTTCCGGTGCTTATCTTTAGCCTCCTTCTCACGCTTGCCTATTCGATCACGCAGGGGAATGTTGGAACGGCCTACCGGCAAAGGGCTCAAATACAAGTCTTTCTTTTCGTTCTCGTTGGCGTGGGATGGACGGTTTATCGGGAACGGCGTGAGAATGAGCGTATCATTCGAGCTGAGGCACAACGCCGAGTCGACGCTCAGCTTCGCGGACTAGCCCAGAGGACCTAGATGTGCGGCATCACTGGTTTTATTAATGCGAACGGCTCGGCCGTTGACCGCTCTCTCCTCGAGCGTATGAACCGCGCGATCGTCCACCGCGGGCCGGACGAGGACGGTTTCTACATTCACGAGACTGTAGGCCTCGCTATGCGTCGGCTGTCGATCATCGACCTTGCGGGCGGTCAGCAGCCGATGTATAACGAGGACCGTACAAAGGCCTTGGTCTTCAACGGCGAGATCTACAATTATCGGGATCTGCGCGAGGGTTTGATCGAGCGCGGCCACAAGCTCAGGACCAACAGCGACACAGAGGCCGTTGTTCGCCTCTTTGACGAATACGGCCCGGCTTGCCTCGACTACTTACGAGGGATGTTCGCGTTTGCGGTCTGGGACACGCGCGACGGATCCTTGTTCCTCGCGCGCGACCGGGTCGGCAAAAAGCCGTTGCTCTATTCCCACCAACCGAACGGCGACCTAATTTTCGGATCCGAGTTCACCGCTTTGCTAGAACATCCCTCTGTCTCTCGCGATGTCGATCACGAAGCGATCGACAGCTATATGTCGTACCTTTGCGTCCCGGCACCGCAGACGGCGTTCAAGGCTATCCGCAAGCTCGAGCCAGGGCATTGGCTGAAATGGAAGGACGGTCAGATCGAGACTCGACGATATTGGCTCCCGGACTTCTCTAAAAAGATCAAGATCACCGAGGACGAGGCGATCGAGGAAACGACCCGGATCCTGCGTGAATCGACTCGGCTAAGGATGATCTCAGAGGTGCCGCTGGGAGCATTTCTCTCAGGCGGGGTCGACTCGTCAACGGTTGTCGCGCTGATGGCCCAGGAAAGCGAACAACCGGTCAAGACGTTCTCTATCGGCTTTGAAGAAGAGGATTTTAGCGAGCTTAAATATGCGCGCCGCGTTGCCGAACACGTAGGGGCCGAGTATCACGAATTCATCGTTCGCCCCAATGCTCTCGAGGTGCTGCCGACTCTTGTCGAGCACTACGGCGAGCCGTACGCCGACTCATCAGCCATACCGACCTATTACGTTTCAAAAGAAACCCGAAAACATGTGACTGTGGCTCTAAACGGCGACGGCGGCGACGAGAGCTTTGCCGG
>CAZWSK010000039.1:0-16681 GCA_964636445.1 uncultured Chloracidobacterium sp. | reverse complement strand
TGACGTGGATGAGGCGGCGTTTTTCCTCGATTATGTTCGCGCCCCGTTTGTAGAGGTGCCCGATGAGGCGGCTGATGTTCTTTTCGTTGCCGGGAATGATGCGTGCCGAGAGAACGACCGTATCGCCTTTGCCGATCTCGAGGCCCTTATAGGTCGTTGTCGCGAGATTCCACAATGCCGCGCGCATCTCGCCCTGCGAACCGGTTACGAGGTAGCAGATCTCATCGTCACCAAGTGCCCGCGAGCCGCCGAGATCGATGAGCGTGTCGCCGGTGATCCGCAGCAGGCCCAGATCGGACGCGATCTCAACATTCTTCTGCATCGATCGGCCCAGAACACAGACTTGCCGGCCGAATTTGTGAGCGACGTCAAAAATGATCTGCAGCCTGTGCAGCGAGGACGAAAATGTCGACACGAAGAGCCGTCCGGGGGCTTCCTCGAATATCTCCTCAAAAGCCGGGATCACTGCTTGTTCAGACGGTGTGCGGCCGGGTACGGTCGCATTTGTGGAATCGCACAGCAGTGCGAGAACGCCGTGATCGCCAATACGTCGCAGCATCTCCAGATCATACGGCGGGCCGATCACCGGCGTGTCATCGATCTTGTAATCACCGGTATGTATGAGCGTACCCGCAGGCGTGTGGATCGCGAGTGAGAAACACTCGACGAGCGAATGCGAGGCGTGAATGAACTCGATCTCGAACACGCCGATCTTTACACGATCGCCCGCTTTGACACGGTGCATAAGCACGTCGTCGAGCATCCCAAATTCTTCAAGCCGCTTTTCAGTCAACGCGAGGGTGAATCGCGATGAGTAAACGGGCAGATTAAACTTGCGAAGGATGTAGCTGAGGGCTCCGATGTGGTCCTCGTGCCCGTGCGTCAGGATTATCGCGGTCAGGTCGTCGCGGTATTCCTCGAGAAAATCAAAATTTGGGATCGAAATATCAACGCCGAACGGCGTCTCCTCGGGGAAGCCCATGCCGGCATCGACAACGATCATCTCATCGCCGTATCGAATGCCCATGCAGTTCATCCCGAACTCGCCGATGCCGCCCAGCGGAATTATTTCTACCTTGCTCACTGACGTAATTGTAACAGTTAGCAGGGCTCGTCGGAACGTTGACAGGATTATGAGGATCTCGATAAAATCTACTCGGTTCAATGGGGGAGTAGAAAGCCCGAGAAAACGGGCCTCTCGCCGCCGTCATTACGATCCGGCCGATGCCGTGATCCGGCGCGAGAGCGAAGATTCAAGACCCGTTGTGGTAACAGCTGCCGCAACGGGTCGTTTTCCGTTTCGGGGGCGGATCGAACGCATTCTACTCGAACATTGATGAACTACTTTCCATTTGCCGAATATTGGTGGTTTTACGGCCTCTTTACGCTCTTTGTCCTGCTGATGCTCGCCCTCGACCTGGGCGTCTTTCACCGAAAGACGCATGCGGTCTCTTTTAAAGAGGCATCGATCTGGAGCATCGTCTGGGTCTCCCTCGCGATGCTGTTTAACTCCGTTCTGTACCAGTACGCTCTGTGGAAATTTCCCCAGGACGAGCACCTGATGGCCTTGCCCGGATTCATGCCCGACGTCGCTGCTTGGGATGTATCGCTAGAATTTCTAACCGGCTACATCGTCGAGAAATCGCTGTCGGTCGACAATATCTTCATCTTCGTGATGGTCTTTGCGTATTTCGCCATTCCGACGAAATATCAACACCGCGTACTTTTCTACGGCATTCTGGGAGCGCTGATCTTTCGAGCGATCTTTATCGCGATGGGGTCGGCGCTGATGCAGTTTCACTGGGTGATCTATTTGTTCGGCGGCTTTCTGATCGTCACCGGTATCAAGATGTTCTTCGCGCACACGGAGGAAATAGAGCCTGATAAGAATCTTTTGATCCGTCTATTCAAAAGGTTTATGCCCATAACGCCGCGGCTGGACGGTAAGCACTTCTTTTCACGCATCGATGGCAGGTGGCATGCCACGCCTCTGTTCATATCGCTTTTGTTCCTCGAAGCCACCGACATCATATTTGCTGTCGACAGCGTACCTGCGATCTTCGCGATCACAGGTGAGCCAATGATCGTATTCACCTCGAATATCTTCGCGATACTCGGGCTTCGATCTATGTACTTTATGCTCGCCGGCGTGATCTACAAGTTTCACCTACTCAAATACGGCCTCGCCGCGATACTGGTATTTGTCGGGCTGAAGATGATCTGGCTCAACGACGTGTTTGGCGGTAAATTTCCGATCTCGTACTCGCTCGGCTTTATTGTTGGCGCGTTATTGATATCCATCGTATTGTCGATCATGTTTCCGCCAAAAGAAGTGCCCAAGGCGAAGCATCCTGCGTAGTCGATCTGCAAGATCCTAAAGGCGCGATTTTTTTCTGAAACCGCGCCTTGTTCCCGCGCGTCCTTTTGACGAGAGCAATTAGGAGAGGCCTCTTTGCACGACCACTATGAAACGTGAACAGCCGGAACAGAATATCGACGAGATCCTTAAACGGATCATGCAGGATGCCTCATTGACCGACGCAGAGATCGTGGATATCGCCGACTCGCCAAACCTACGGTTGTCAGTGATGCGTTCGGTCGAGGACGGACAAGATCGAGGGCTGCCATGGCCGCCGACCAGATGGCTAGCTCGTGCGCTCGCCGTCGGTTTACCGTCCGCGGTGGCAGCGGCGCTCCTGGCTGCGTTCGTGCTGTGGCCCGCGCCAAACGTGATCGACACAGCACAGTTAACGAGTCCCCATTCGCCACCCGTGACAGATCGACCGGCTGTCAGCGTGCCGGTTCCGGAACGTCAACCCGAACCGGCCGTTCTGACGACGGAACGGTCGCCTCAGCGTCCGACAGCATCCTTAGCTCGAAAGAAAGGGCGCACACCGGCTGCTTTAAAGGCGCGTGATTCCGCTGCCGTATCCGGCGAGACGAAGACAGAGTTTATCGCACTTTCTTACGCGAGAAATCCAGACAGCGGACAGGTCGTCCGCGTCAAAGTACCGAGTGCAATGATGGTCAGTGTCGGCCTTGTCCAGACAGTCGAGAAACCGACGGACTTGATCGACGCCGAGGTTCTCGTCGGCGACGATGGGCTTACTCATGCCATCAGATTTATTCGACAGGAGTAGTTATGTTCAAAAGGCCAGTGACCATGATCTCGATCCTATTGATCGCCGCATGCGCGCTGAACGCGCAGCCGGGACGCCCCGGCAGCCCGCCTCCGCCGCGTGGCGATTGGCTGAACGCCGTAGATGTCAACAACGATGGCAAGGTCGACGGAGCGGAGTTTCAGGCTGCGATAACACGCACCTTCGATGAGTTCGACCGGAACGGCGACGGCGTACTCCAGCCTGTAGAGTTTCCGCGCGGACCGGAGCCACGGCCCGGCGGTGCGCCGCCGGCCGGAGGACGGGAAGGACGGCCTCTTCGAGGCGAACGCGGAGGTCCGCATCGTGATGGTATCGACAAGAAACTGCTTCCGCCATTCTTTTTCATGGAAGCAGCGAGCGAAGCAGTTCCCGTAGACCGCACGGTCTTCGAAAGGACAGCGAAGGCGACCTTTGCCGAAATGGACTCTGACCGCGACGGCGTACTCACCATGGCAGAATCTCGTCCGCCGCGACACCTCGACGGGCCGCCGCCGCCACCGAACGCTAAATTCATCGCGGCGGAGTTGCGGTTTGGCGACAAGCTCGTCAAGGGCCAGCCCTTTTCCGCCGAAACGGTAATAGAGGACACGCGGCGACTTTTTGACGGGACCACCGTGACGAAAAAGAGTGCCGGGGCCATTTATCGAGACACCGCGGGCCGCACCAGGCGTGAGCAGCCGTTGGAAATGGTCGGCGGCTTTTCAGTCGTGGGGACCGACAATAAACCGCAGGTACTTGTCTTCATTAATGACTTTGCCGCAGGGACGCAGTATTTCCTTGACGCCAATGCAAAGATCGCTCGTCCCAAGCCGTTGGGCGGCTCGCCGCCTGAACCGCCGGAACCGCGCGACGCCAAGACGGAGTCCTTAGGCACAAAGAAGATCGAGGGCCTGTCGTGCGAGGGCAGTAGAGTAACATTCGAGATACCCGCGGGCCACATAGGTAATGAGAAGCCGATTACGGTGGTTACTGAAAACTGGTTCTCGCCCGAGATCCAAATGCTTGTTTTTTCCAGGCATGTTGACCCGCTCGCGGGCGAACACGTTTTCAAACTCGTGAACATACGTCGGGCCGAGCCCCCGGCGGAACTATTCAATGTACCGGCCGATTACAGGATCGCCGGTGCAGGGCGAAGAGAATAACGCCGTCTGATGTTGCCAACCGGCGCGGAATATCGACAATGCTCGAAGAGGCCCTAACGATCGATTTGCAGACGACGACCCATCTACCGGCGATCGAACTCAGTGACAACTCGCCTGTGCGCGACGAAAAACTGGTCGCGATGGTCCTTGCCGGGGACGAGTCGGCATTTACTGAGATCTTCGATAGATACAAACGGCAGATGACCCGCGTGGCGGGCCGCTTCTTTCGCGACCGTGCTGAGATAGAGGAATTTGTGCAGAAAACCTTTACCAAGGCCTATTTTTCGTTAAACCGCTATCGCGGCGGGGAGGAGAATTCATTCCCTGCCTGGCTGACGCGTATTGCCGTGAATGTCTGCTACGACGAATTTCGGCGTCGCGCGCGCAGGGGCGAACGCCTCTTTACTGACATCAGCGACGAAGAGAACGACTATATTTCTTCGGTGGAGGACGGCTCAGCCCCGTCGGCTGAGCGGCGGCTCGTCGCCGCACAGCTTGCTGAAAAGCTGCTGGCCGGCGTCGAGCCGAAAGACCGTATTGCATTGACGCTCGTGTATTCGGGCGATTACTCCCTCAAAGAAGCTGCCGACGTGATCGGTATCTCAACAAGCAATCTCAAATCGAGGCTGTTCAGATGCCGGAACGCGATAAGGAAGCGCTATTCGCACTTATTCGATTAGTTTTGGGAGTCTTTATGAACAAGGTCAAGATCGCAGTCTCTGCGATATTCATTCTTCTCATCGGCGCGTTCGCGATATTCAGAACGACACCGGTCGCCGGTCAGGGTGGCGGGCCAAGCCTCACGGCTCCAACGGGCCTGAGCGCAACGGACAACCGATATAACAACAGGGTGGGCCTTCACTGGGCCCCTGTTCGAGGTGCGACGACCTATCGAGTCTTCCGCAACGCCGCAAACGACCCTGCGACAGCGGAGGACATTGGCTCGACCGCGCAGAACATCTTTTTTGATAATGGTGCCCCGGCGGGACAAGCATTCTTTTATTGGATCCGGGCGGAAAATGCTTCGTCGCAGAGCGCCCTGAGTGTTCCTGACCAGGGGACGCGGGCGACGGCCGGCAACCAAGGGCCGGTACCTCCGCTTCAGCCTCCGCCGCCCGCGCCCCCCGGCAATCAGATCACCGCGGCCAAGACGTACCTTGGCAAGGTACTGTTTTGGGACGAGCAGCTCTCATCGACCCGAACGGTGTCGTGCGGAACATGCCACATCGCCAATTCGGGCGGTGTCGACCCTCGCTCGGCAATAACGGCTACGGATCATACCAATCCTGGCCTCGACGGCCTGCTCGGCACGGCTGATGATGTTCGCGGTTCGGCCGGCGTGCCCGCTAACAATATCGATGGGACATACTCGTGGGTCTCGAGTTACGGGCTGAACGCTCAGGTTACGGGCCGTCGATCTGTGAGCTTTCTGAACGCTGCCTATCCGCAGGAGCTGTTCTGGGACGGCCGAGCCACCGGGGTGTTTCGCGATCCGATCACAAATAACGTCCTGCTGAACGGAGGGGCGGCACTTGAAAGCCAGGCCGCCGGTCCGCCGCTCAGCGATGCCGAGATGGCGCACGCGGGGCGCGACTGGAGCAATGTAGCTCAAAGGGTCGCGGAGTCAAAGCCGCTTGCCCTGTCACCAGCACTGCCCGCGGCACTGCAGGAGTGGATCGGCGGCCGAAGTTATCCCGAATTGTTCTCTGAATCATTTGGTACTGAAGAGGTCTCGCCTGCTCGCATCATCATGGCGATCGCTACGTATGAGCGGATCTTATACACCGACCAGACGCCGTTCGACCTGGACGCAGCCGGTATTCAGCAGCTTAGTCCGGCGGCACAGCGGGGACGCGGAGTGTTCAATCAAAGCAGCTGCAACGTCTGCCACGCCGGCAACCTGTTTACGGACAACACTTACCGTTATATCGGCGTCCGGCCGCAAAATGAGGACACGGGCAGATTCCAGGTAACGGGACAAAATAATGACCGCGGCTCGTTCCGGGTGCCGAGCCTAAGGAACGTCGCACAGCGCGGAACTTTCTTTCACAATGGGCAGTTCACAACACTACAGCAAGTTGTGCAGTTCTATAACCGCGGCGGCGACTTTAATGCTCCGAATAAGCCGACAAATCTTATCCGCCCGCTCGGCCTGAACGGCGGTCAGCAGGCGGATCTTGTCGCCTTTCTTCAATCGCTAAGCGACCCACGAGCGACAGAGCAATCCGAGCGATTTGACCGGCCGACACTCTACACGGAATCGAATCGCGTGCCCCAGATCGTAGGAACGGGCCGGAGCGGTTCCGGCGGATTCACGCCCAGGATCAGGGCGATCGCGCCCCCACTCGTGGGTAATCGTGAGTTCACGGTATCCGTGGACCAAACGTTAGGCAATACGACTGGGGTCCTTGTCATTGACGAGATCGATCCCGGAGTTGGCACAAGCGTCCCGGCATCCGGGAGCCTTGCGCGCATTGAGACCACCATGTGGAATACCGGCAACGGCAATGGCTGGGCGTCGGTGGCCTTGCCGATCCCGGACAACGCCGCTATCGTCGGAAAAACTTTCTTCGCACGCTGGTACACAGACGATCCCGGCTCAGCAAATGGTTTCGCCGTATCTCAGGCTGCACGGTTCACAGTGTTTGGCGAGGCATCAACGCCAAGCCGCTCCAAATTCGCCGACTTTGACGGCGACGGCCGGACGGACGTTTCGGTTTTCCGGCCATCCGAGGGCAACTGGTACATCCATCGCAGCGGCGACAGCGGTCTTACGGCGATGAACTTCGGCATAGCGTCCGATCGCGTAACGCCGGGCGATTTTGACGGTGACGGCAAGGCCGATATCGCCGTCTATCGCGATGGCACATGGTTCATGATGAAGAGTCGTGACGGTTTCGCCGCGGTATCGTTTGGCCTCGCCGGAGACATCCCTCAGGTCGGCGACTACGATGGCGACTCGATGGATGATGTTGCCGTTTTTCGTCCGTCGAACGCAACCTGGTATCTGCAGAGAAGCAGCGGCGGCTTCGTCACAGTGCCGTTCGGGATAGCCACCGACCGACCTGTCGCCGCTGACTTTGACGGGGACGGCAGGACCGACCCCGCCGTATTCCGTAACGGCGATTGGTTCATCGCGAAGAGTTCCGGCGGAACGCAAACCGTGAATTTTGGGGTGACGACCGACCGGCCTGTTGTCGGCGATTACGACGCCGATGGCAAGGCCGACATCGCAGTCTGGCGGCCGTCGACGGGCATCTGGTTCTATATTAAGAGCGGTGACGGCTCAAGCGGCTCGGCGAATTTCGGCGTTGCGACCGACCTGCCGACGCCGGGAGACTACGACGGTGATGGCCGCAGCGACCTCGCCGTCTATCGGCCCTCAGAGGGTCGCTGGTATCTTTTGAACTCGACCTCGGGTTTTCGATCTGAGTCGTTTGGCGTCAGCACCGATCTGCCGGTTCCGTCGTCGTCGGTGCCCTAGATCGGCTTAATACCTTTTAGCTCGCCGGGCCGGCTTCCGATGGCCCGGCATTTTTAATAGCCGCGAATAGGTCACGCCACTCGTCGAGCGTAAGAGTTTCCGCACGGCGTGAAGGGTCGATATGTGTTACGCCGAGAATATCCGCAACATTGGGTAACACGGCTTTCAGGTTATTCGATAGTATTTTCCGTCTCTGAGCGAATGATGCGCTGACCAGCCGGAGAAATTCATCCTCGTCCGCCGGGATCGGTTTCGGAGTGAGGCGAACGACCGAGCTCCATACCTTTGGCACCGGTGAGAACGCCGTTGGCGGCACGTCAAACAGCTTTTCAACCTTAAACGCGTTTTGAGCCAACACGCTCAGGTAGCCGCGCTCCTTGCTGCCGGCTGGGGCCGCGATGCGCTCGACGACCTCGCGTTGAAACATTAGGACCATTACCGCTATGCGTTCGCGTTGGGCGGCCAACCGCTGCAGGATAGGCGTGGCAATGTTGTAAGGAAGGTTGGCGGCGATCTTGAAATTCTCTTCACCGAGCTCGGCGAGCTTGAGGTTTAGTGCATCTTCATTCAGCAGTTCGAATCCGCGAGCACCCTCGAATTCCTTCTTAAGGGCTGGAATAAGATCACGATCGAATTCAACCGCGATCAATCGGGACGCACGGCCGGCTAGCTGGCGAGTCAGAGCACCCGTCCCCGGACCGATCTCGATCACCGCGTCGCCCTCGGTCAGATCAAGGGCGTCAGCGATGCGGCGAACGACGGCCTTATCTTGAAGGAAGTTCTGCCCGAGGGACTTCTTGGCCCGAACCTTCATTTGGGATAACCAGTGATCTCGATGTCGTGGCCATGGCGTGTAATGATCACCTCCGCCAGCCGCATAGCGTCGGCGAGGGATTCGGCACCGCCGCCCGCGATAGCCGTAGGAGCATCACGCCCGCCAATGATCGCGGGGGTTATGATGAACGTGACCTTGTCGACCAGCTTTGCGTCGACAAACGCTCCGGCCACCTCGCTGCCGCCCTCTACAAGTACACTTTGGATCTCGCGTGTTTTAAGCTCACTCAGTACGCCCGCGAGATCGCGACCGCCCGACGCCGACACGACAACGTCCGCCGCCAGTGCCCGCAGGACCGACAGCTTACCGGCGTCGCTGCTGTTCGTAAATACGATCGTCGGCGTCTCGGTCGCGGTCGAGATCAACTTTGAGACCTCAGTGAGCCGGAGGTGATTATCCAGTACAACACGCACTAATGGCCTGCGGCGCGGTTTCCCACTGCGATCGGTCAGGATCGGATCATCGACCGCGGCCGTGTTGCCACCGATCAGGATCGCATCGTGCTCGTGCCTTATGTCGTGGACCCGCTTTCTCGCCTCCGGCCCCGAAAGCGCCGTCGACACGCTCCTGTTCAACGAGATCCGTCCGTCGAGCGACATCGCGAGCTTAAGATGGACGAACGGCCTCTCCTTCTTGTGCCAGCAAATGAACTTTTCGTTCAGCCGCGATGCTTCGTCGGCCAGAATCCCCGTGACGACCTCGACGCCCGCCGCCCGCAGCCGGTCAAACCCCCGCCCCGATACTAACGGATTTGGGTCCTCGATCGGACAAACGACACGCGCAATACCCGCCTCGATCAACGCCTCAGTGCAGGGCCGGGTGCGGTTCGTGTGATCGTGCGGCTCGAGCGAGACGTACGCGGTGCCGCCGCGAGCACGTTCGCCGGCCTGCTCGAGCGCGATCATTTCGGCGTGCGTTATGTTGTCGTAAGCGTAGGAACCTTCGCCGACGACATCGCCCTCGGCAGAGACGATCACACAGCCTACGAGCGGATTCGGACTAACCAGTCCAACCCCATCCGCGGCCAACTCGATAGCCCGCCGCAGATATACGGTTTCTTCGATCTCTAGTTTTCCGTTTTTCGTTGTCAGTTCTCAGTTAAAGAGCCCGTTCACATAACTCTCGGGATCGAACACCATCAGGTCGTCCACTTGTTCGCCGATGCCCACGTAACGGATCGGCAGGTTGAGTTCCTTTGCTATCGCGACGGCGATGCCGCCTTTCGCGGTTCCGTCGAGCTTCGTCAGGACAATGCCGGTGACGTCTGCCGTTTTCATAAATTGGCGTGCCTGCTCGAGCCCGTTCTGGCCTGTTACGGCATCGACCACGAGCAGCGTCTCGTGCGGAGCACCGGCAACTTCCCTGCCGGCGATCCGTTTCATCTTCTCAAGCTCGGCCATTAGATTGGCTTTGTTATGAAGCCGTCCAGCGGTATCGACGATCAGAACGTCGGCGTTGCGGGCCTTTGCAGCGGCAAGAGCGTCAAACAGAACCGCCGCAGGATCTGTCCCCTGCTTTTGCTGGATTATATCGACGCCCGCACGTTCGGCCCAGATCTCAAGCTGATCGCTCGCCGCCGCCCTAAAAGTGTCCGCCGCACAGATCAGCACCTCATTTCCTTCGGCCTTGATGCGTTGCGAAAGCTTGCCGATAGTCGTAGTTTTACCCACGCCGTTAACGCCCACGACCATCAGCACGTACGGCTTGATCGAATCGTCAACGCTGCGCTCGTCGGCGACGCCGCTCTCTTCGCTGTGATGCAGGATCTGGAGCAATTCCTGCTTCATCGCGGCTTTCAACGCGTCGAGATCACCGATCTCTGCACGCGAAACGCCTTTTCGGATCCGCTCGATCACCTGCATCGTCGTCGCGACGCCGATGTCGGTCGAGATCAACATCTCTTCCAGCTCGTCGAGCAGCGCGTCGTCGATCTGCTTTCGTCCTTCGAATACGGAGTCGAGCCGATTGTTGATAGAATCGCGCGTCTTCTCGATAGCGCGATTGAACCGAACGCCGATCTCTCGCTCGGCCGCCTCTTCCTGGGCCTTCAACTCCTCGATCGACTTATCGAGGCCCAGGACCGAGCTTGAAAACTTATCTTCCTTCTTTCTACGCCAAAAAAACGCCATAAACGTAAACTAAAGAGTATAGAGAACCGTTGACCTTCCGACAAAAGCCGCCGCCGTTGTGCGTCGTCAAGCAGAAAAAAAGGCCGCCCGCTACGGCGACCTCTTTGTTACTGATCGTGAGCGGTTTAGAGTCCGCCTTCCGGATTCTTGGTTTGAGACTCTGCGTTGTTGTCCATACCCGATCCGGTCGCCCCGGTCGATCCGCCGCCGGTCGAGCCGGATGTACCCGGATTGTTCTCCATCGAGCCCGTCTGGCCCGACTGGCCTGAACCGCCGCGTTCGGTCGACGATTCGCCCGGCTTGACGGAACTGCCGTATTCGCTGCCACCGCTCATCGTGCTGCTGCCTCCCGGGCCCGCACCCGACGTGCTGCCACTGCCCACCGATCCGCCTGTGCCGCCTTCGCCGCCGCTGCTCATCACTCCGGATTGTCCGCCAGTGCCGGTAGACCCGGAAGTTGCGCTGCCGCCGATCGAACTGCTGCCCGTCGAGCCTGCGCCCGATTGGCCTTCACCGCCTTGGCCCGGCGACCACGAGCCCTGGCTTCCCTGTCCGCTTTGCGACGAGGAACCTGACGCCCCCTGGCCGGCTGCAGCCGTGCGACTCTGACTCTCGCTTTGGCCCTGTCCGCCGCCTTGTCCTTTTTCAAAATTACCGCCTTGCTGTCCGCCTTGTCCTTCTGTGTTATTTGCCATCGTTTTAGTCCTCCCTATGTTTCTTCTCCAGATCATGCCCGAACCTGACATGCGGACTTCCCGCAACGGTCGGTATCGAGCTTGACCTCATTGAACCGTTTCTTAAGGCGCAGGACAGTATTGACGGCGACAATCACAGCCGTTTCGAAGCTTTAATGCGAATGGTTTTGAACCGCAGGCCCGTCAGGCCCTCAGAAGCCACGCCTCGGCGGCCCCGATCGAATCGAACAATTGAAGCTGCAAATGGCTGTTCTGCGCGAGGAGTACGGCGAGATCGATCTGCTGAAGAACCGTCTCGTAGACGCTGACCATAGCCACGCGGGTATCTTCTCCGAGATGATCGTGCATCGCCTGAGTGGCGTAATAGAGCGAGCCTGGCCCGAGCATGGTCGGAACGTCGCGTTCAAGCAGCAGACGGTCATAGCCACCGGTTCTCACTTGATCGGCGACCTCACGCAAATACTGCTTGGCCGAGGCGAGGTCCATGTCTTTCGCACGGACCTGCGCAAATAAATATCGTTCGCGATCTTCGAAAGTGAGGGAGTACATTTTGATAATTAGCAGACGCAGCCGACGCCAGAGCCCGCCGCAAGATGTGATCAGAGCATTAGGTAGGCAGGTTGAGCTTGTCCGCCTTTTTGAATAATGCGTAACCAAGCACGCACGAGAATACTACCGAGAAGTAGAAACCAAACATCGATCCAAAGAACTTCGCCGGCAGGTTGCCGACCGTCGGCATGTCAAACGCCGAAAAGATCATCCCGAACACGCCGGACACCATGCCTGACATTATCGCCAGCACCAGGCCCATGACGAGTATCAAATAATAGCTGCCGCCCAGGCGTTTGATAGTGTCCAGGCCGACCAGCGGATTGATCGTCGCCGCGAATGAGCGTGTATAACCAGCGACGGCGCATGCCGCGGGAAAATAAAACAGGCCCCAAAGCAGCGTCACGCCGCCGAACAGCAAAAAGACGATCCCGTAACTGAGCAGTTTCTGGATGAACGCCTTCTGTTCCGCAGCCTTCGTCTCAGGAGTTTGTCCGAGAGTTGACTCAAGCTGGGCCTTCCGCTGCTGGTTGATCATCTCGTTCAGCTTCTCGAACTCTTTTTCTTCATCGATCGCATGCTGGGGCAGGCCCCCGTCGGACCGCAGGCTGCCCGTCTGCGTATCTTCCTCCGCATCATACTCTCTCTCCTCAGCATTCCGCGTATCATTCTCGACGGCCGCGATGCGCTGCCGCTGGGCCTCTTGGGTACGGTTCAAAAGCTCTCGAACAGCCTTTGTCTGGTCCGCTGCCTTTGATGCGTAGGGCAGTTCCTGGCTGACCGTGCTAGCGGCCCGCGTCTGCATCTCGTCGATCTCGCCACGCACCGCACCCATGACCATGAAGACCGCGATCACGATTACGACGATAAACGGCCCAAAGCTTGCGGCATACGCCCCGATGCTCAGGAAAAACGGATGCACGACGTCTTCCCACAGGTCGAAATCCTCGAACGATGGCATGAAGTTCTGGTCGAATTTGCCCTGAACAAAGTTGTCGACCGTGTTCCCGAGCACGCCGAACCACAGCATGTTAGCCATCATGAACGAGATGATCCCGGCCCCCACCAAAAAGATGCTGCCCATTCCCATCGCCGATTGGCCGATAGAGAATATCGCGAACATTATCGCTCCGACGACGAGGCTAAATTTGAACTTGAAGGGATGCGCGAGAGCGTTGCCGAAGTCGCCAAAGCCGAACCGTGCCGCCGCAACGCTATGCCGCCGCTCGGTCTCAACACGCGCCTGCTGCAGCTTCTCGATCGAGGCGCACATGGCGCCGCAGAAGGGGCAGATCTTCACCGTGCCGCCGTAGGAATTTGGACAGGTTTTGCAAAACGAATTCGAACACGTGTCGCAAACGTAGGCGGCCGGCGCGTCAGAATGTACCGCACACGTCTCAGCGGCTCCGCCGCCCGATGAGGGGTGAAGCTCTGCTTCACCGTTCGACGCACTAATATTCGCAGAGGCTACGCCTCCACCCCGCGGCGCGTCATTATCAAACGCGGTCGGTGTTGCCGCCGACACGCCCAGTACCTCAGTGTGCGTCGTCGTGATCACCGGCGGTGGCGGCTCGGCAGCGTCCTTTGCGTTAAAGAATTCGGTCAACGCCGGCACCTTGCCCGCCTCGATCCACCGGAGATTTCCTTTCTTGACTCGATCGATCCGCAGCAGCGAGCCTTCGGCGATCCATTGCTGCATCTCGTCGAGGCTCGTCTCGTAAACCTGTCCGCCGGCCTCGACGTGCCAGGTTTCTGTTGGTGATGTCGGAATTTCGAGTTCCATCTGACTATGCGACCAGACGGTCGAGCAGGTTGTTTTCTTTTTCCGCGGCCTCGGCGGCACGTTTAACGGCGAGCTGGCGGATAATGCCCTGGCCTACCTCGCCGGCCTCGCACGCGGTGATGAGTGCCTCGACAACATCGGACTGATAACGCGTGCCGACAAATGAGCGCAGCCGCTCAAGCGCCGCGCCCAATTCCATCCCTTTCTGATAAGGCCGGTCGATGGTCATCGCATCAAACGTATCCGCGACAGATACGATCTTTGCCTGCAGCGGTATTTCGTCGCCCGTTAGGCCCTGCGGATAGCCCTTGCCGTTGACCATCTCGTGGTGCATGTACATCCCCGGCAGGTATTCCTTCATCGCGGGTATCTGCGACATGATCTTGTAGCCTTTCGCCGGATGCTGCTTCATTATCTCGAACTCTTCTTCGGTCAGGGCGGCGGGCTTTTTGAGAATGTTGTCGTCGATGGCGATCTTGCCGACGTCGTGCAGCAGGGCGCTGATGCGTAATGTCTCGAGTTCGTCCTCGGGCAGGTTCATTCGGCGGCCGATGGCGACCGAAATGCGCGATACGCGTTCCGAATGGCCGCGCGTGTACTTGTCCTTACCGTCGATCGCGGCGGCGAGGGCCTTTACAGTGCCGACGAACAGTTCGCGGTTCTCTTCGGCCGCCTTTGCGAGATTCGCGATCTGGTCCTCGATCTTGTCGGCCATCACGTTAAAGGTCTCGCCCAGCGTTCCGATCTCCGTTACGCTCTTGACCTTGACGCGAGTCGAGAAATCGCCCGACGCTATCTGCTTGGCGACAGCGACCAGCCGAAGCAGCGGGTCCGTCATAAACCTCGCCCCTATAAAACCGACCGCCAGTGCCGCGACCGCCAGCGCCATGCTTATAAGCCAGGCCGTGTACCGCATCTCGCTGACCGACGCCAGCGCCCGGGCCTCGTCCTGCATCGTGATCACGCCAAAGGTCGTCCCGTCCGGCATCCGAGCGGTCGAATATGCGCCGATCATCTCGTGCGTATTGCCGTTATGGCTCGCCGTGAACGGAACCAACGCCGATTGCACCTGCTGTCCGTCCTGCAGCCATTCCTGCACGATCTTCAGGTCCGCCATCGGCCGCCTGAGCGCTCCGAACGACGGATCGGGATGAAAGACCGCCTCGCCAAATTTGTCCACAGCGAAAACGATCGGCAGGCCCTGCTTCCAGAGATCGTCCGACAGCGTCGGGTTTATACCGACTATCGTCTGCGATATCGGCTGCAGCGACGCGATCGCGACAATTCTCGCCGCGTGAGTGCCGTCAACATTCACATCCGATGCGAACGACATCACCATCGTATCCGTCGACTCAACACGCTGCGGTGCTCCTACCGTAATGTCGCGACGCTCGGCCATCTCAATAGCGGCCGAGATCGCCTCGACGTCCGCCCTCGACAATGCCTCCGCCCGAAAAACGCTCAACGAATCCGCATTTGATGGCTTAATGTACAGCGCCGCCAGGTCGGGATTCTCGCGCAATATCTTCCCAAGCCTGGCCTCCGTTTGCGGCGACGTGACCACGGCCTCGTCACGCGACAATTCGAGCGCCGTCGAAAGACTCGTCACGATCGACGACATCCGCCGTCCGAACATCTCGATCTGCCGGGCCTTTTCCTGAACTAGCTGGATCTGATACCGGTTCTCCGCCGCCCGCAGCTCCTTGCCGCTCCTATCCGACAAAAACCACCCCGTCAAAACATGCGGCACCAGCCCCACGACGAGAAGGGTCAAAATTACAAAATATATAAGACTAACCTTACGGCTAAGCGGGGGCATTCTGCGGGGAGCACACGAAGCGCGTGCGCTATCCAATATTGTATTGGATAAAGAATAGGGCGGTCAACATGTTTTAAACATTTGAAATAAGATCTTACCGCGTCGGGCCCGCTCGGATAATGACCTTTTTCTCCTTTACTTTCCCGGGGATGGCATAGTAGAAGAAATCGCCGTATCCATTGCGATACATAAACGCGTACTTGAATCGTTTATAATCACTCACTCGTTCATACATCGCTTGACCGTCCCGTTCCTCCGGCGTAAAGATCGCGTCTAGCGAAGTGTAAACAGCTATCGACAAACTTTCTTTGCTAACAAATCGCCGACTGATCAGGTCGAATAGTTTGATCAGATTTTTTTCATTAAACGCCTTGTCCTCCATTAACACTTCGATGTGGAGGCGTTTAGGATCTTTATTCACAAATTTCTCAATTTCAGACACACCTTCGACAATCACATAACGAAACGGTGTCTCCGGATCGCGCCCGATCATGCTTACGCCTTCATCGTGTTGCGCCAACAGGAAAGGGCTCAAACACAATAAAGCGAAAGGGACCAACAGCTTTCTTAGGGTTCGCTGATAATCGTTTTCCATCTCGTTCCTCCCGTTTCCGACTTCTAAATCTGATCAGCAATGATCGTGGGGTCAGGCCTGCAGCAATGATCGTGGGGTCAGGCCTGCTATTTTGACGATTCTCGATTCGCGCCCATTCGCGGTCAGTTTATACCAATTCGCGCGGAGCGGGAACCATCAGCAGAGCGCGTGCGGCGGTAAAGAACATCAACCCCGCCATGAGCAAAGCGATCCTGATCATTAAGAACATCAGCGGCCCCATCAACAACATGTCTTTTCCATAAGGACCATGGAGACGGCGAACATCGCCGGGATCGCGCCGAGCCGCCTGGCGGCCTGAAAAACCGCTTCGGGCACCGTTCACGTTGACACCGAGGGAAAAGTTGAGTCACCGGCCTCAAAAATACCTTCGACCAATCCCGGTTTAATATGCGACCAAACCGGCCTCAGCACCCGCGACAAAGGCCAATTACCTTTGCGCTAAGTACCCATTTTCCTCGACAAACAGGG
>CAZWSK010000038.1:0-17303 GCA_964636445.1 uncultured Chloracidobacterium sp. | reverse complement strand
CTGATCAACTTCAGCAACTACTGGTGGCTGAGATGGCTGACAAAACCGCTGTCGATCCCGATCCTGTACGCGCTGCATTTCTTTAACACCGTAACGAACAGTTACGGTATGGCGATCATCGTTTTTACCTTCTTGTTCTACATGCTGCTCTTTCCGCTGCGGTGGAAACAGTCGAAATCCTTCAAAAAGGCGTCGGCAAACGCGCCGAAGATGAAGGAACTGCAGGAAAAGCTCAAGGAGATGCAGAAAAAGGGCGTTCCCAACGACGACCCGCGCATGCGGGCCCTTCAAATGGAACAGCTCAAGATGACCAAGGACGCCTTGCCTATCGGCGGCTGTCTCCCGATGTTGCTGCAGTTTCCGCTGCTGATCGCGTTCTACACAGCTATTACTATCGCCCTCGACGCCCGCCAGGCGACGTTCCTGTGGCTGCCCGACCTTTCGGCCGCCGACCCATGGCACATCCTCGAGTTCGGCTTCGCGATATCGATGGTCCTCGCGATGAAGTTCACTCCGACCGCCGCGGCAGTCACGCCCGAGCAGCAGATGCAGCAGAAGATGATGACCTGGCTCATGCCGGTCATGATGCTGTGGGTAATGTGGACGGCCCCGGCCGGGCTTTTGCTATACTGGTTTTTCGGGAACATAGTGAGTTTTGGACAGCAGATGGTCATCAATCATCTCAATAAGCCCGTGACGCCGCCCGGTACTGAGATCGTCGATACAGTTCCAAAGAACGCCAAGAAGGTGAAAGGCAAATGAACGAAACGTGCGACAAAGCAAAAGATTTCCTGGGTGACGTCGTCGAACAGCTCGGATTCACCCTTGGGGTTAACGCAGAATGGACCGATGAAGGCTGTCTCTTGAACCTGAGCGGTGACGATGCCCATTACGCGCTAACGGAGAATGGCGAATTGCTCGACGCCTTCGAGGTCATCCTGTTTCAGGCGTTTGGGCGAGAACTCGACCGCGAGCATCGATTTGTGGTCGATGCCGAGGGTTTTAGACAGACGCGCAAAGCGGAACTGCACGCAATGGCTCGATTCGCCGCCGAGCAGGTCCGAAAAAGCGGCCGGCCGTTCACTTTTGGTGTCCTGAATTCGACGGAACGCAGAATAATTCACGTCACTCTTCAAACAGAGGAAGACCTCTTTACCGAATCCGTCGGCGACGGGCGTGAGCGGCGGCTGCAGGTCAGGCTTCAGTAAAATGCCGGATCGATGAATCGCGGGCACAGGGACCCACGTCTCTGTGCCCTTTTTGCATTCACTGTGGTGAAATGTTTGTATGTCCGATACCATCGTAGCCCTCGCAACACCTACCGGCCGAAGCGGCATCGGCGTAGTGCGTCTAAGCGGAGAGGAAGCGCTGCGAATAACCACGTCAATGCTGACCGGCAATGATCCCGAATTGCGGCCGCGTCGCGCTCACCTGAAAGGCTTGCACGATCCGAGCACCGGCGAGGCGGTCGACGAGGCCGTTGTGACTTGGTTCCAAACGCCGCATTCGTTTACGGGAGAGGACGTTGTCGAGATAGGTTGCCACGGATCGCCGGTGGTGCTTCGAACTGTTATCGATGTTTGTTTACGTCAAGGCGCTCGAATGGCCAGCCCCGGTGAGTTTAGCCTCAGGGCCCTTGCGAACGGGCGGATGGGCCTGGCGGAGGCTGAGGCCGTCCGTGATCTGATCGATGCGCAGACCGCAGCGGCCGCGCGCCAAGCTGTCAGGCAATTGCGTGGCGAAATGTCCGCGACCTTGCAGCCGGTAAAGGACGACTTGCTGGATGTCATCGTTCTGCTCGAGTCAGCACTGGAATTCGTCGAGGACGATCTGCCTGACGTCCAGAATGCGAGCCTGAAGGAGCGACTGACTTTGATCGCTGGCTCTGTCGCCAAGATAGCCGGAACATATAAAGCCGGGCACCTCATCAGGGACGGCCTTCGTGTTGCTATCGTCGGCCGGCCAAACGTCGGTAAGTCAAGTCTTTTCAACGCCTTACTGGGCATGGACCGGGCGATCGTCACCGAGATCGCGGGCACGACGCGCGACCAACTCCACGAGCGTTTGGTCATTGGCGACATTCCTGTTTCGGTCATCGACACGGCGGGGCTTCGGGAAACAACAGATAAAGTCGAGAGTATCGGCGTGGCCAGGGCGAAGGCGGTGATGGCCGATGCCGACCTTGCCATCGTGATACTCGATAGCAGTGAAGATCTAACCGAAAAGGACCGGGAGATCATTGATTCGGTCGATGGTATCGAACACCTTCTAGTTCTCAACAAAATAGATAAGGTCGAACCGGACGCCATTACCGAGATCGTCGCTGCACTATCGGGGTATCCCGTCGTCCCGGTTTCGGCAAAGACCGGAGAAGGCCTCGATGGGTTAAAGTCCTCGATCATCGCGCCATTTGATGTGTCGGACACGTCGCAAACGGGATTTCTGGTAACCGACGCGCGCCATTACGACCTCTTACAAAGATCGATCGAAGAGATCGATCGGTCCATCGCCGACCTGAACGCGAGGCAAAGTGAGGAGATCATCTTGGTCGGCCTGCATAACGCGCTCCGCTATCTCGGTGAGATCACTGGCGAAACCACGACTGAGGATATGCTAACTCGAATATTCTCAACGTTTTGTATCGGTAAATAATGCCGGCAACTAACTTCCGGTATTGGCAAATCCAACCGGATGTCTTAAAATCGTTGGTTTGCGCGAGTGGTGAGATGTATGTTCGATGAAACCTTTGATGTGATCGTGATAGGTGCCGGCCACGCGGGATGCGAAGCGGCATCTGCCGCTGCGCGTCTTGGAAGCCAGACCGCACTTGTCACTCTAAATCTCGACCTCATCGGACAGATGTCCTGTAATCCTGCGATCGGCGGCATTGCGAAGGGCCATGTTGTCCGTGAGATCGACGCCCTTGGCGGGATAATGGGCCGTGTGATCGACCGGACCGGCATTCAATTTCGCCTCCTGAATCGCTCACGCGGCCCGGCGGTCCAGTCACCACGCGCACAGGCGGACCGGGGCCTGTACCGCACCGAGATGCGACGCGTCTTGGAAGCTACGCCGAACCTACATCTTCGTCAAGGTGTCGTCGTCGACCTAATTGTTGAAAACAGAGACGTTATCGGGGTAGAAATGCAGGACTCGCGGCGTTTCGGCGCAAAGGCGGTCGTGATCGCTACCGGCACCTTCCTTAACGGTGTAATACACACCGGCCCCAAGACCTATTCCGCGGGCCGGGCCGGGGAACCTGCGTCGATCGAACTCGCCGAAAGCCTGAAACGCTTCGGATTCCCCGTGGGACGCCTGAAGACCGGAACCCCGCCGCGGTTGGACGGACGGACGATCGACTGGGACGCGTTCGAGCCGCAGCCAGCCGACGAACGTCCGGTCCCATTCTCGTTCGCCACGGAGAAGATCGAACAACCTCAGATTCAGTGCCATATAGGGTACACGCTGCCATTGGTGCACCAAGCGATCCGCGACAATTTGCATCGGTCGCCGCTGTATTCGGGAAAGATCCAAGGTGTTGGCCCGCGATATTGCCCGTCTATTGAGGACAAGGTCGTTAAATTCGGCGACAAGGACCGGCATCAACTATTCCTCGAGCCCGAGGGGCACAACACAAATGAGGTCTATTTGAATGGGTTTTCGACGTCACTTCCCTCCGACCTCCAACTCGAACTCCTGCGCATGATCCCGGGATTCGAATCCGTGCAGATCATCAGGCCGGGCTATGCGATTGAGTACGATTTTGTTGATCCGCGTGAGCTCCAGCCAACGATGGCCTCGTCACGTTTCAATGGGTTGTTCCTGGCCGGGCAGATCAACGGCACTACGGGATACGAGGAGGCAGCCTGCCAAGGCCTACTAGCCGGGATTAATGCTGCCATGTCGGTAAGCGGGCGGGCCCCGGTAACTCTCCGGCGGGATGAGGCCTATATTGGGGTACTCGCTGATGATCTTATCAGGCATGGCGTCGATGAACCATATCGACTTTTTACTTCACGGGCCGAGGCTCGGCTAACGCTCCGTCATGACAATGCCGACCAGCGGCTTTCTCCGGTTGGACGTGAGATAGGGCTTGTGGGAGAGAATGATTGGGAGCGGTTTAATCAGAAACGCGATCGGCTGGCGCGATTGAGAAATACGCTGGATAACACCCGCTTCAAGCGCTCGTCGCCTCAATACGCCAGTATCGCGCAGATGCTTGGGCTGAGTGACTTGGGTGATTCCTTCACGTTGTCACAACTTTCGATGCGCCAAGGTGTAACGCCGGATATGGTCCACCGGCTGCTTCCTGATGCCCTTCGTGATGACATTCGGAGCACAGATCTCGAAACAGCTCTCGCTGATTCGGTTTACGCCGGTTATATCGATAAACAGAATGCGGCGACCCAACGGGTGAACCATCACGACGCACTGCGGGTCCCTCCCGATTTTCAGTTTGATTCGATCAGTGGCCTGTCCAACGAGATGAAAGAACGCTTGGGCCGAGCAAGGCCCAGCAATTTCGCCCAGGTCCGAACGGTTCCGGGTTTGACTCCCGCCGCTTTGTCTACTGTCTTAGTCCACCTGACGGCCCGCAACTCGCAAAAAAGGTAACCTGTGGAAAAAATGTGAAACGTTTCACATTTTTTCCACAGGCAGTGTGAAACGTTTCACATTCTCGCTTCAAATTCGAGAAATGTGAAACGTTTCACATTTTTTCGTGACGTTTCACGTCGAATTTACTCAAAATGCCCTTTACACCCACCAATTTGTGATAATCTACTCGAAAAATGGGAAAGATCATCGCGATCGCAAATCAGAAGGGCGGTGTAGGAAAGACAACAACGGCTATTAACCTTGCTGCGGCTCTTGCCGTAGAGGGCAAAAAGGTGCTGTTGGTCGATGCTGACCCGCAGGCTAACGCAACTTCAGGCGCCGGTGTCCCGCGCGATTCGCACCGAAAGACTCTCTACGACGCTCTTATTTCTGGTGAATCGGTAAGGGAGATGGTGATTCCCACCAGCGTTTCCACCTTATGGGTGTTGCCCTCTGATAAGAACCTTGCGGGAGCGGAGGTCGAGTTGGTCAATACTACGGACCGGAACCACGCCCTCAAGCGGCTTCTCGACGAGATCAGGCCGTATTTTCACTATATTATTGTAGATTGCCCGCCTTCCTTAGGGATCCTGACTGTAAACGGCCTGACGGCGGCTGACTCGCTCCTCGTACCGATCCAATGTGAGTATTACGCCCTCGAGGGTGTAACCGAGCTTTTTGATACGCTGGCCCGGCTCCGGAGGGAACTGAATCCGTCGCTGGCGATAGAGGGTCTTTTGTTGACCATGTACGACGAGCGTACGAATCTGTCGTCGGCCGTCGCTAAAGACCTTCGGGACTTCTACGGCTCGCAGGTCCTCAAGACGGTAATTCCGCGGAATGTGAGGTTAGCAGAGGCTCCTAGTTTTGGGCAGCCGATCATCGCATATGACCCACGATCCCGCGGTGCCGTAGCTTACATCGCACTTGCAAAGGAGATATTGAACAATGGCTAGACAAGCACTAGGCCGAGGGTTGAATGCCCTTATTGGCGAGGACAAACCAGAAACGGCCTCCCCCGACGTCGCCTCGAGTGAGATAGACATCGATCTGATCGAGCCGAATCCGCAGCAGCCGCGCCGGCGCTTTGCTGAGGATGAGCTCGAGGGCCTCGCCCAGTCGATAAGGGCAAATGGCATCGTGCAGCCGATAGTCCTCAGGCGCCGCGACGGCAGGTATCAGATCGTTGCCGGTGAACGACGCTGGCGGGCAGCGCAGCGCGTTGGGCTGCGAAAAGTTCCGGCGGTCGTAAGAGAGGTCTCCGACGACAAGCTGCTCGAGCTTGCCTTGATCGAAAACATCCAACGGCAGGAACTAAACCCGATCGAAGAGGCACAGGCCTACTCGCAACTTATTGATAACATTGGACTTACGCAGGAGCAGGTCGCCGACAGGGTCGGCAAGGACCGCACGGCGATCTCTAATTTCACGCGGCTCCTCAGACTCGCTGATGAAGTTCAGGGTTGGATCGCAGAGGGGCTTCTGTCGGCCGGGCATGGCCGGGCACTGCTCGCAAACGACGATCCGACGGTCCAACGCGAAGTCGGCAAGGCGGCGATCGACCTCGGTCTGTCGGTCCGGGACACCGAACGTGCCGTCAAACGCGCTCGAAGAGGCGAGCGGATCACAACTACAGAACCCGCCGTCGCTCGCAGCGAGCCGGACCCTAACGTTAAAGCCGCAGAGACCCGGCTGATGCGGACCTTGAACACCGGGGTAAAGATCGTTCCGGGCAGGAAAGGCCTTGGCGGCAAGATCGAGATCGAGTATTACAGCACGGACGACCTGGACCGCATATACCAGGTAATTATAAGTAGATAAAGGAGATAGGATGTCAAAGCGTCTGACGGAAATGGTCAGCTGCGCGGGTTGAGTGGCAAAACTCGCCCCCAGCGACCTTGCTCAAGTTTTGAGCAGGCTTCCGGCACAACCGAACGAAAATGTGATCGTCGGCTTTGACACGTCGGACGACGCGGGCGTTTTTCGCCTTTCTGGCGATACCGCACTCGTTCAGACCGTCGATTTCTTCACACCGGTCGCGGATGACCCGTACGTGTACGGACAGGTGGCTGCTGTGAACTCGCTCAATGACGTATATGCGATGGGCGGCCGGCCGCTCTCGGCTCTTTCGATCGTGTGCTATCCACAGAAGGGCGATTGGGACATACTGTCCGAAATACTCCGCGGCGGTCAGGAGACGATGAACAGCGAAGGCGTGGTGGTTATCGGCGGCCATTCGGTAGACGACCAGGAGATGAAATTCGGTTACGCTGTTACCGGTCTTATTCATCCTGATCGCGTGTTCACTAATGCCGCAGCTAAACCGGGAGAAGCTCTCGTGTTGACCAAGCCGATCGGCACAGGTGCGATCAATACCGCGATAAAGCATGGCCGGGCCAGCCGCGAGACCGAGGTTGCTGCGATCCGGGCGATGACTACCTCCGCGGCAGCCGCGTCGGCGGCGATGCAGGCATACGGAGCCAGCGCGTGTACTGACGTGACCGGCTTTGGCCTGCTCGGGCATGCGTACGAAATGGCACGAGCGAGTGATGTTACTCTAAGTATTGATTCCAGAGCAGTTCCGCTGCTGCCGGATGTACTTGAGCTGATAACCGAGGGCATGCTCACACGCGGCGATCGGAATAATAGGGTGTATGTGGGCGAGACGGTAGTTATCGCCCCAACGGTGTCGGCGTGCATGCAGAGCGCACTTTTTGATCCGCAAACCGCAGGGGGCCTGTTGATAAGCATTTCCGGCTCCTCTGCAGAAGCCCTGGTCGCGGGCGTAGAAGGTGCGGTAATTATCGGAAAGGTAACTGAGCGAGGCGAGCACCTGATCGAGGTCTTTTAAGTGTTCTTATTCATATTCGAATCCATCGGAACCTCCGAGTTGATCCTCGTCGGCATCATTGCGCTTATTTTTCTGGGGCCGCGAAAGCTCCCCGAGATAGCGCGAAAGATCGGTAAGATCACCGCTGAGTTCCGCGGCACAGCGAATGAGTTCAAGGAGACCTGGCAGCGGGAGGTGGACTTTGAAGAAGAGACGAGCGCCTTTGACCTGAACAAGATCGAGTCCGAGACGATCGCACGCGGCAAGCCAACGGAGGAGATCGGGTCAGCCGACGCACCAATTGTTCGGCAGATCGACCCGTCGCAGATGGCAAACACCGCCGAGGCCGCGACCCATACGTCAGACGCTCCTGCGGCCGACGCGGATGGTAAAGAAACTTGGCTGTAACTATGGCTGACGAAGTCCCTGAGCAACAGATAGGCGGCCAAATGTCGTTTCTCGAGCATCTCGACGAGCTGCGTCGCCGGCTTGTAAACTCTGTCATCATTATAGTTATAGCGTTTGCTATATGCTGGTTCCTATCTGACCGAATATACAATTTCCTTAGTATTCCCATTCGCAAGGCGCTATCCGAGGCGGCCCGAAACGACTTGCCGGTCGCAGGCCGTACCGGAGAAGAGCGGATCCTCGACCTTAGCCAACTGCGTGAAGGCGATAGCGGGCGCTACATTTTCGACCGGGCGACGTCGTTGGGCAATGCGGTCATTTCCCCCGGCACTTCCGTCCTCGCCGAGGTGGCTCGTGACGCAGCCGGTCAACCGGGGCTTTTTACCGCCGAGACGCTCATCACCAACAATGCGATAGTCCCTAAGGGCGTCCGCCTGCCGGTACTATTCGACGGCACGGCGGTCAGCCAGCCGAGCGCCGACGAGCGGATGATAGTCACGACGGCGCAAGAGCAGTTCACGATGTACGTGACAGTCTCGCTCTACACGGGTATCGCCCTGGCTGTCCCGCTGCTTCTTTGGCAGATATGGATGTTCATTTCGCCCGCACTTTATCGGCACGAGAGGGCCTACGTAACGCCGTTTATCGGGCTTTCAAGCATCTCGTTCGTTCTCGGCGCCGCATTTGCTTACTACATAATCTTCCCGCCGGCTGCACGCTATCTTCTTAATCTCGGTGGCGGCGAGTTCCAGTTGCTGCTCCGGGCAAGCGATTATCTGGACCTCATCACGATAATCATGCTGGCGATGGGACTGATCTTCCAGATGCCCGCGATCACATACGTTCTCGCGAGGATAGGCATCGTCTCGGCTGGCCTTCTCATAAAGAGCTGGAAGCTGTCGCTCGTGATCATCCTGATCGTCGCCGCAGTCGTCTCGCCGACGGGCGATATCCCTAACATGATGCTCTTCGCAACCCCGATGATGGCCCTTTACGTGGTGTCGATCTTTATCGCCTGGCTCTTCGGCAAAAAGCGGCGCCCCGATGCCGCCGCCTGATGCGCTCGCATACAACAATTCCTGCCCATCTTGCATCTTGAAATGGTAAGGATTACTGTCTAAAATCTCTTGTTTGCTTCGTTAGCCGATTTTGCAGTAACGACTTGTTCTCATAAGTGGAGTTTCAACCGATGTTTGGAATCAGATCGACCAAAGTTTCTCTTTTTTCGCTTCTCATCTGCGGTGCGGTCTCGCTGGGGGTATATGCCCAGCCGGACAAGGTAAAGGCGAGTGATGACCCGACTAATAATCCGCGGAATGTGAAGCCCGAGTTAAAAGAGGCCTACAAAAAGTGGATCAATAACGACGTCCTTTACATCATCACCGACGAGGAAAAAAAGGCGTTCAAGGCGCTCGCGACCGACGAGGAGCGGGAGAACTTCATCGAACAGTTCTGGCGTCGCCGCGACCCGGACCCCGACACGGAAGAGAACGAATACCGCGAACAGTATTACGAGCGCATCGCTTACGCGAATGAGCACTTCGCGTCCGGAATTCCCGGCTGGCGAACCGACCGCGGCCGCGTGTACATAGCGTGGGGCAAGCCTGACTCGATAGAGTCCCATCCGACGGGTGGTTCCTATGACCGGCCGACCTACGAGGGCGGCGGTTCGACGACAACATATCCTTATGAGACGTGGTTCTACCGGCATCTTGAGGGGATCGGCAGCGGGATCGAGATCGAATTCGTAGACCCTACCGGAACGGGCGAATACCGACTCGCTCAGAACGCCTTCGAAAAGGATGCCCTACGGATGGTTCCGGGGGCGGGCTTCACGACTATGGAGCAGTTGGGACTAGGCACAGACCGAACCAACGCCTATGGCCCGGCGTCGAACTATATGCGTGAGCAGGATTCGCCGTTTCGCCGCATGGAGATCATTACGGGACTCCAGCGACCGCCCGCGGTCAAATTCAGTGACCTACAGGGTGTGGCGAGCGGTGACACCGGCGTGCTCGATGCCAATCCGGTCGCATTCGATCTGCGGATCGACTTTTTCAGACAGTCGGACGACCGCGTCATCACCACGTTCACGATACAGACGGATAACAAGGACCTGAAATTCGAAGAGAGCGGCGGCCTACAGCAGGCGTCGATGAACATCTTCGGGCGGATAACCGCAGTGTCGGGCAAGCGGTCAGGCGTTTTTGAGGATTCGGTGTCTACGACAGCGACCACGGCGGAGTTGGCCGACGCTCGCGACCGTAAATCGGTCTATCAAAAGGCCATCGCCCTTACGCCTGGGAATTATAAGGTCGACGTCGTGGTCCGTGATGTAGGGACGGGGAATAAAGGCTACAAGAACCTCGGTTTCCAGGTACCTAAGTATGATGAAAAGAAGCTCTCGACGTCGTCACTGGTCCTGGCCGCAAGGCTGCGGAACACGACCGAACAGGACATTGGCGGCCAATTCGTCATCGGGAACGCAAAGGTGATCCCTAACCTTTCCGGCATATTCCGTCAAGGCCAAGAGGTCGGCATTTATATGCAGGTTTACAATGCGGGCGTCGACCAGACCACCCTGCGGCCGGCTGTGGATGTCGATTACATCCTCTACAAAGGCGGAAAGGAGATCTACCGTCAGGTCGAGGATTGGACAGGCCTTAGCGATTCGGGCCAGCGCTTAACGCTTGCACGGCTCTTACCGACGACGGTGCTCTCGTCCGGTGACTACGAGATCAAGGTCCTGGTCAAAGACAGGGTCGGCGGCCAGGTGATCGAAAATAAAGGCAAATTTACGGTCTCGCAGTAGATTGCCGGATCTTTTTAATGCGAAAGGCGGCCCAGGTGCCGCCTTTTTATTTTCGCCTCACTTCGATGACGGGCGAGTCCTTGCGTTCGCTTGTCGCGTATAATGTCATCCCGTCGGGGCTGTAACATATGGTCTCGCCGTTCTTTCTCTTGCCCAATTCTACGCCGACGGGCGTTACCTTCCAGACCGCATCAAATTGTTCCACGCCGTCCGGCAATGCCAGCTCAAAAGCCTGGCCATAGTCGCACAATATTACGCGTCGGCCATCCGGCGATATATCGCCGCCCGTAAGCAGGCCGTTCGGGATCGCCGGAACGCTGATGCTGCCGAGGTGCTCCGCCTTCTGGGCCTGGCCCGAGCCAAAGGCCGGCTTGATCCGATAGATCTCCGCCGGGCCGGTCACCATTTTTGTGAGGACGTAGATATCACCGGTCTTGGGATGCACCATCAGCGTTTCGGCATTATGGCTGCCGTCCGGATAGATAAAGTTCATCGCCTCAGTACCCGGAGCGGCTAACGGGTCTTTCTTTGTCGAGCCTGTCGAAGCGGTGACTGACGGTTCGGGCACCCGGTACACGGTGCGCTCCGCCTTTTGCAGCTTGTTGTCCCCGATCTCGCCGATATAAAGCCAGCACTTGCCTGCAGAGTCTTTGTAAGTCGCCATGTCCTCCCAGTCGTCATTCCCCGCATTCTGGACCTTCCAGGTCCCAAGAACCTCGCCCTTGACGTTGATCGCGAAGATGAATGCGTCGTCGCCTGAGTCGTTATGGGTCCAAAGCACGCCGGGGCTACATCGCGAGGCTGCAAGGCCGCTGCTTTCCCGGATCTCCTTTGTCCTTATCGTCCCTACTACCTTTGGCGGTTGGTATGGCGAGTCCTGGGCCGGCGTTCCGGAAGACGCGACATCGCAGCCGCCCGCAAACGCTGCCCAAATGACAAAAGCTGTAAATTTAGCTATAGTCGTTTTCGACATACTTCATCCAAAGAACAGCATTATAACGCTTACGGTTATCGTGTATGTTCCGAACCCGACCAACGGGTTTTTCGTAAGCTTTCAAATTGACGATGATCGTTGGAACCGAATGGCTGATCGAGGCGACCGACTGCGACCCCGCAGCGCTGCGCGATGAGTCCGTTCTGCGGCGGATAATGGACCTCGTCATCGCCGACCTCGGCCTTAAGGCCATAGGTTCTGTCTGGCATAAATTCGATGGCGAGGGCGGCGTCACCGGACTCATAGCCCTTACAGAATCTCACCTGGCATGTCATACGTACCCGGAGCACGGAACAGCTACCTTCAATCTTTACTGCTGCCGCGCGAGGCCGAAATGGGACTGGGAGAAGCAACTTCGCTTGCGGCTGAGTGCCAAGCACGTGGGCCTAACACGCATTGAACGTGGAACGCCTGAGGCGGCCGATATCGGAGTAAGTTTTGGAGTGGGCCGCGGATGAGCGTTCTTCAGGCAAATTGTCCATCGTGTGCTGCCCCGATCGAGTTCAAGGCCGGCTCGACGATCGTTCTCGTCTGTCCATATTGCCGCTCGGCCGTCGCTCGAACCGACCGCGGCCTAGAGGACATCGGAAAGGTCGCTGAGATCGTCGATTCAGAGTCTCCGTTACGCATTGGTTTAAAGGGCGAATATAAAGGCAGCCGATTCGAGCTTACGGGCCGGGCGCAGCTCAAACATGAGCTCGGGGGCGTGTGGGACGAGTGGTACGCGACATTCTCGAATGGCTGGGTCGGCTGGCTCGCTGAGGCACAGGGACGTTTCTATATGACGTTCTACCAGCCGGTGACTGAAGGTACTCGCCTTCCGGATTTTGCCGGACTGCAGCTCGGCCAGACCGTGCCTGAAATTCCGAATCCTGTCCCGCTGATGGTCCAGGAAAAGGGACGCGGCACGAGCGTTGCGGCCGACGGCGAGATCCCTTATAAACTCACGCCGGGCGAGCAGTTCGAGTACGCCGACCTTGCGGGCAAGAATGGTGCGTTTGCGACGATCGACTACAGCATGGACCCTCCGTGGGTATTCGTCGGCGAGATGGTCACGCTCGACCAGATCGGCCTCGGTCACGCCAAGTCCGTAAAGCGCGAGCCAAAACGCGTCTCAGCGGCGGGAATGAATTGCCCGAACTGCGGCGGCCCTCTCGAGCTCATAGCTCCCGACAAGGCCGAGCGCGTGACGTGCCCTAACTGCAGTTCGCTGCTCGACGTCAACCAAGGGAACCTCACGTACCTGCACGCGCTCACTCCGCCGCCAAACGCACCCGATTTCGTTGCGCCTATCGGTGCTGAAGGAACATTTCCAGGCGACGTCAAGTTCAAGATCATCGGCGCGATAGTTCGCAGTGTCACGCTCGACGGCGTCCAATACTTCTGGCACGAATATTTGCTCTACAACCCGATGGTCGGCTTTCGCTGGCTCGTCCACTCCGACAACCACTGGAACTTTGTCGAGACCATCAATGCGGCCGAGGTCGAGCAGGTCGGGACTATAGGTGCGGGGCAAACCGTAAAATATAATGGCCGGACATTCAAGATCTTTCAGAACGCGGTCGCCGTCGTCGAGTACGTAAAAGGTGAATTCTACTGGCGTGTCGAGCAGGGTGAGAGCGTATGGGCTACCGACTATGTTTCCGCTCCACTAATGCTGTCGCTCGAGCGCTCGACCAATGAGCTGAATTGGTCCGTCGGCACATACATGACCAACGCTGAGGTCGAACAGGCCTTTGGGATCTCGGACCTACCAAAGCCATGGGGCGTCGCACCCAATCAGCCGTTCACCGGCCAGTTCTACTACACCTGGGGCGCCTTGCCGCTGCTTTTACTGCTCGTACTGGCGGTATTCCTGGTGCCGCTGACGGGCGTTTCGTCGACGGTCTTGAACCAGGAGATAGTTCTTCCGCCGATGGCGAACGCGACGGCGCCACAGGCCCAGTTCAGCCAGCCATTCGACCTTAAGGGTGGCCGGAACGTGCGTATCACTGCCGCGGCACCTGTCGATAATTCCTGGGCGGACCTCGATGTTGATCTGATAAAGGACGAGACCCAGGAGGTCGAATCGGTAAATATTCCGGTCGAATACTATAGCGGAACCGACAGCGACGGTTCGTGGACCGAGGGATCAAAGTCCACAGATGCGACGCTGTCATCGCTGCCCGCGGGCAAGTATACGCTCCGCGTTGAGGGCACATGGCAAAACTGGCAGGCCCAGATGCCTGTCACTGTAAAAGTCGAACAGGGCGTTAACCGCGGCGTGAATTTTTGCTGCGCACTCATCGCGCTCGCGATCGTTCCGGTGTTTGGCCTGTTCCGTAAATTTGCGTTCGAATCGGCCCGTTGGAAGGACAGTATGTTCTCAACAAGTTCGAACGACGAGTAACATCTATGCTTAAGAAACTCTATCTGCTATTCGGCGCGGGTGTGCTCGTATTGTACGCCTCGGCTGCCTGGTTCGGCTGGGAACTCGCCAACTCCGGCAGCAGGTCGCGCCTTGGCGTACCGTTCTTTTATTCTGGATTTCGTGGAGGAAAATGATGCTTAATCTTGCAGCCCTTGTCTCGTTCCTCGGTCTTGTCGTCAAACTGGAGGAACTTTGGCCCGTCCTGACAACCACGATCATTTTTGTCGCGATCGGGTTGATCGTCTTTGCCGTGGCATTCTTCATCGTCGTCATGATCGCGCCCTTTTCGGTAAAAAAGGAGATCGAGGAAGACCACAACACGGCGCTCGCGATCATCATCGGCGCATTGATCATTGGAATCGCGCTGATCATATCCTCAGCGATTCAGGGTGGTTAGGATTCAGACAGAATAGACAGGATAAGCAGGATAAAAAGCCTTATCATCCTGTCCATCCTGTCCATCCTGTTTGAGTTCTGATGAAGCGGACGCCATTACTTTTCCTCAATGTCATCATCATCGCGACGTGCGGCCTGATCTATGAGCTGCTTGCCGCGACCGTCTCGTCATACGTCCTCGGCGATTCTGTAACACAATTTTCGCTCATCATCGGTGTTTATCTCTTCGCAATGGGCGTCGGTTCCTACCTCTCGAGGTTCATCGATAAGAACGTCGCCGAGAAATTTATCGACATTGAGTTGGCGGTCGCGATCATCGGCGGAGCATCGGCACCGCTACTGTTCCTGACGTTCGCATATGTAACGTACTTCGGGATCATCCTTTACACGATGGTGTTCATCATCGGCACGCTCGTAGGGCTCGAGATCCCACTGCTGATGCGAATATTAAAGGACAAGCTCGATTTCAAAGAGCTCGTCTCGCGCGTGCTGGCCCTCGATTATGTTGGAGCTCTCGTCGCGTCGCTTCTGTTCCCGATATTTCTTGTCCCGCGTCTCGGCCTGAACCGCACATCGCTCCTCTTCGGAATGCTCAACGCCGGCGTCGGTATCTGGGCGACATGGCTCCTCGAACCGCTGATCGCAAAACGAAAATTGACGATCCTCCGCGTCAAAGGCGTCCTCGTCGTCGTGATCCTCGCGATCGGTATGATAAAGGCCGACAGCCTCACTACGCTCGCCGAGGACGGCTTGTTCGTCGACAACATCGTCTACGCTAAAAGTTCCCCGTACCAGCGCATAGTCGTCACTCGCGGCAAGACGGGCTATTCGTTGTTTCTCAACGGCAATCTGCAGTTCAATTCATTCGACGAGTATCGCTATCACGAGGCATTAGTGCACCCGGCGTTCGCTGCGTTCGGAGCCGACCCTAAGCGTGTGTTGGTACTCGGCGGCGGCGACGGCCTGGCGGTTCGCGAGATACTCAAATATAACTCGGTCCAATTCGTCCAACTCGTCGACCTCGATCCCGAGATGACCCGCGTCGCCGACTCGGTCGCGGCGCTCGGTGAGTTGAATAAAAATTCGCTCCACGACCCGCGCGTACACGTTACGAACGCCGATGCCTTTGTCTGGCTCGACAATGTCGCTGCCGAGCCATTCGACATCGTCATCATCGATTTTCCGGACCCGAACAACTTCGCCCTCGGCAAGCTATACACCACCCGTTTTTACAATATGCTCAAGGGCAAACTGCGCTCCGACTCCGCCGTAGTCATCCAGACAACTTCGCCGCTGATCGCCCGCAAGTCGTTCTGGTGCGTAATGAATACTCTGGAGGCCAGCGGTTATTCGGTACACCCATTCCAGACGACCGTCCCGAGCTTCGGCATCTGGGGATTCGCTCTCGCGAAGCTCCAGCCCTTCGACCGACCGCAAACGCCGCCCTCTGTCGAATTGAAATTCCTAAATACCGCGACGTTCGCATCGCTGTTCGAGTTTCCCGCTGACATCTCTCGCCCGGCCGAGGACCTTGAGATCAACCGCCTCGACAACCAGGCACTGGTTCATTATTACGAGACCGAATGGCGACGCTTTGAGCAATGAATCTGACTCGGCGAGAACTGCTCGGCACATTCCTCGGTGCGGCCCTCGCCAGCACGGCGTGCCGGTCCGCACCGCCAGCATTTCCCGACGGCGAGATCGTCGGCCAGTCGGCGGATCTTGGACATCTGCTCCGCAGCCCGGTCCAATACAACGTGCCGCCCGACGATTGGGAAACGAAAAAGGTCATCATCGTCGGCGGCGGAATTGCGGGCCTTACCGCGGCTTGGAAGCTAAAACAGCAGAACTTCGACGACTTTCTACTGGTAGAGCTCGAAAAGGACGCAGGCGGCACGTCGATCAGCGGCCGGGGCGAACCGGTCGGCTACCCTTGGGCCGCGCATTATCTGCCCGTGCCGTTTCAGGAGAATTCCGAGCTCATCTCGCTCCTTGACGAAATGTCGCTGACAGAGGGTCGCTCTGGTGACGGCAGTGTCGTCATTAAAGAACAATACCTCTGCCGCGAACCCGAGGAACGCGTCTTTTACAAAGGCCGCTGGTACGACGGCCTGTATCTGCACGTCGGTGAGAGCGACGATGACAAACGGCAGTTTGCCGGGTTTCAAAGGCAGATCGACTATTGGGTGAACTGGCGCGACGCGGCGGGACGGCGAGCCTTCGTGGTGCCTTCGGCAAATTGCTCCGACGACGCCGAGGTCACTGCACTCGACAAGATCTCATTCGCCGACTGGCTGCAGCAGAACGGTCTTACCTCCGAACGCATCCGCTGGTACTGTGACTATGCATGCCGCGACGATTACGGGCTCAAACTGGAGCAGACATCCGCGTGGGCGGGCCTCTTCTATTTTTGCTCTCGTGTCCGAAAAAGCGGCGACGAGTCGCAGCCGTTCATTACATTCCCCGAGGGCAACGGGCGTTTTGTCTCGCATTTTGTCGGGAAAATAAGCGAGCATCTGCGTCGCTCGATGATGGCCGTCGAGATCGTACCAACGGAAAAAGGCGTTGACGTCGTCTGTTTGAATGATGGCGTCACGCGAGGAATTCATTGCGAGAAAGTGATCTTTGCCGCGCCGATCTTCACCGGTCCATATCTCATCCGCGGCTTTCGTGATGACGCACCGTTTGACGCGGCCGAGTTCCAGCACAACGCCTGGTTTGTCGCGAATTTGTTCCTGAAAGATCGCCCAAAGCCGCGATTTGCAAAGGATTTTCCGCTCGCCTGGGACAACGTTCTCTACGAAAGCCCGTCGCTCGGTTACGTCAACGCCACGCACCAAAGAGGCATCGACTACGG
>CAZWSK010000037.1:10900-17510 GCA_964636445.1 uncultured Chloracidobacterium sp. | reverse complement strand
AGCCCAAGACGCACAAGCTGACCAAACTGCCGCCGGGCTCGACCTTGCAGGACGTGGCCGTCTGGAGCGAGATCAAAGGGCTCGGTTACTCGGCCGAAAAGGACGAGGACGGGCTTTGGAGGGCTTACGAGCTTGAAGGCGATAACGAGTTCGGCACCGCCGACACGATCGGCGAGCTTCGCGACCTGATCAAGAACGAACTCATCGACCATACCGAGATCACTATCGAGGTCGATCCCGCCACGGACGCACCGTTTCTCGCAGGAATGGCCCCGGTCGTCAATAAGCAGCTCGCGAACGCCATCATCGCCCAGCACAAAGCAAAGATGGCCCGCGTTGAGGCCACTGCCTCGGAAACCAAATTTAACAAACAAATGGCCATCGTCGGCACTCTGCACAAGAACCTTTACGAGGCGGATCCGAGCCAGCCGGGAACAAAGGTCTTCCGCGTCGGCAAGATCACGTCGCGTCTCATCCACACCGAGGAAGAGAAGTTCGTCACCGAAAAGGCGTCGAGCGGGATGGGTGAGGAATAGATGCCGTTTGCCCGTCAAACACCACTGCCGCAGCGTGTTCCGGACCTGTCACGGTTCGTGGACACGCCGCGGCAACAAAAGGACCCGTGCTTTCATTGCACCCTTTGGGATTGTGTCGTCGAAGAGGAACCGGATAAGTGCCCGTTCCTGAATACGAACTTCGGCACAGGACGCTCGGGTCTTCGCGTCGAACGGCAAGGCCTGATCGATGAACTTATCGACAAAGGCGTCATCGTCCGCGTAGCAGGCAACGGCGTTATTGAGTTTCCAAGCACCGAAACGCCCGAAGAACGCCGGCGAAGGCAGAACAGGGAACACATGCGACGAAAACGAGCAGAGAGGAAAGCAGCGTGATGCACGATTCAGTACAAACAACCGGCCACATGGAACGCTATTCGGCGTTTCTTGAGGCGAAGGCCCAGGCTGACCACGATTCGGGATTTGAGCCGACGTTCATTCCTGATTGGCTGTTCGATTTTCAGGCTTCGCTTGTTGAATGGGCAGTGAGGAAAGGCAGGGCTGCGATCTTTGCCGATTGTGGATTAGGTAAGACGCCGATGCAGCTCGTTTGGGCTGAGAACGTCGTCAGGCAGACGAACCGCCCGGTGCTGATACTCACGCCGCTTGCCGTGGGACCGCAGACGGTCAGAGAAGCAGAGAAGTTCGGACTCGAGGCCGTGCATTGCCGCGACGGTAGGTTTGGCAATGCCAAGATCGTCGTCACGAATTACGAGCGGCTGCACTACTTTGACCCGTCGGACTTCGCCGGGTGCGTCTGCGACGAATCGAGCATTCTCAAGAACTTCGACGGCACGACAAAGGCGGCGATCACGGAGTTCATGCGAAAGATGCGCTATCGCCTGTTGTGTACGGCGACGGCCGCACCAAACGATTACATCGAGCTAGGCACGTCGAGCGAGGCCCTTGGCTATCTTGGCTATACGGACATGCTCGGACAGTTCTTTAAGAACGACCAGGGCGGCATCAAGATATCAGCCAGCAATCAAATTCACGGCAATGGGTGGCGGTTCAAACCGCACGCCGAGCAACCGTTTTGGCGGTGGATGTGTTCATGGGCGAGGGCAATTCGCAAGCCGTCCGATCTCGGATTCGATGACGGGAATTTTCAACTGCCCGCAATCACGTCTGAGACTCACATCGTCGCCGCATCAAGGCCGCTGGACGGGATGTTGTTCGCCATGCCCGCCGTCGGATTGGCCGAGCAGCGAAAGGAACGTTCGCACACCGTAACCGAACGCTGCGAACGGGTTGCCGAGATTGTCCCGACAGATGACTTCTGCGTGGCGTGGTGTCAACTAAATGCCGAAGGCGACCTGATAACAAAGCTCATCCCGAACGCCGTCCAAGTGAGCGGCAAAGACTCGGATGAGGCCAAAGAAGAAAAGTTCGAAGCGTTCCAACGCGGCGAGATCAAAACGCTCGTCACAAAACCCGTCATCGGTGCGTTTGGCCTTAACTGGCAGCACTGCAACCGCATGACCTATTTCCCGTCGCATTCATTCGAACAGTATTACCAAGGCGTTCGTCGACTGTGGCGGTTCGGCCAGGAACGTGACGTCAAGGTCGATCTGATCACAACCGAAGGCGAGGCTGACGTTATGCAGAATCTCGAGCGGAAGGCCAGAGCCGCCGAACGGATGTTTGCCGAGCTGGTCCGCGAAATGAACAACGAGATGCACATCGACCGCAGCCAGAAATTCACCCGTTCAATGGAGCTACCGCAATGGAATTAGTCAACGACCAGGAACTGACCGACCGATACGCGATCTACAACGGCGATTCGTGCGAGATCATGCCGCGGCTGGCCGATGAATCGGTGCATCTGTCGATCTACAGCCCGCCGTTCTGCGGCCTTTATAACTATTCGTCGTCGGACCGTGATCTATCGAATTGCCGGAGCTATGACGAGTTTTTTCAGCATTACGAGTTTATCGTCCGCGAGATCCATCGCGTGACGCTGCCGGGCCGCATAACCGCCGTTCACTGCATGGACGTGCCGTCGAGTGCGAACGCCGACAAGTATCTGACCGATTTTCCCGGCGACATTATCAGGCTGCATGAGCGGCTTGGCTTTCACTACATCGCCCGTCACGCGGTTTGGAAAGAGCCGCTGGCCGTGCGTCTGCGAACTATGGCTAAGGGCCTTGCTCACAAGCAGATCGTCGAGGATTCGGCGTTGTGCGACGTCGCATCGGCAGACTATCTTTTGCTGTTTCGCAAGCAGGGGAAGAATCCTGTGCCTATCGCTCATCCCGAAGGCCTAATGACCTATGCCGGCTCGCGTGAGATCCCGGCCGACGTGTTGCGATACAAGGGCTGGGCGGGCAAGCAGACTGAGAACCGATATTCACATTGGATATGGCGGCAGTATGCGTCAGCGTTTTGGGACGACATTCGCATCGACCGCGTTCTGCCATATCAGGAATCCCGCGAGCCCGACGATGAGAAGCATGTTCACCCGCTGCAATTAGACGTGATCGAGCGGTGCGTCATTCTGCGATCAAACCCCGGCGAGATCGTCCTCACGCCGTTCATGGGCGTTGGGAGCGAGGTTTACGGTGCGTTGATCAACGGCCGCCGCGGTATCGGTATCGAGCTAAAGAGTTCCTATTACAAACAGGCCGTCAAAAACGTCCGTCACGCCGTTGAGAATGCGACCGAGCAGGAGTCGCTGCTGTTCGCTGACACGTTCGACATGGCCGAGGCATTCGAGGAGGTAGCAGCATAAATGGCTACCGAGAATCGCCTTCACGCACAACTCCGCCGGCTGCCGTTTAAGGTCCAGCGGGCGTTCAACAGACTCAGTCCCGAGCAAAAGGGCACCGTCGCACGGCACTTTCACCGGCATGTGCAAAACTGCGACCGGCTGGAGTGCAACGTCGACCCGCAATGGCTTCCCGAGGCGAGCATGGATGTTAGGAAGGGGTGGCTGGAAAAGGAGACTCTCACATAAATGGCTTACGATTCAGTGCCGCGAAAAACAAAAGCAAAAAAGGCCACGAAGGTCATCAACGCCGTAGATCTCTTTTGCGGCGCCGGCGGAACTTCCAGCGGCCTGATCCACGCCGTTAACGATCTCGGCTACGACATCAAACTGACCGCCATCAACCATTGGGACGTGGCAATCGCTACGCATACGAAGAATCACGAGGACGTCGAGCATTTCTGCCAGTCCATCGACACGATCGACCCGATGAAGATCGTTCCTGGCGGCCGTCTGCAGCTGCTCGTCGCAAGCCCGGAATGCACACATCACAGCAACGCCCGCGGCGGCAAGCCTCGCTCAGATCAAAAGCGGGCGGATGCGTGGCTCCTGATGCGATGGATCAACAATCTCTACGTCGAGAACATACTCATTGAGAACGTCAAGGAATTTGAGTCCTGGGGCCCGCTTACCGCGAAAGGTCTGCCGGACAAGCGGTACAAAGGGCAGTATTTTCAGCAGTTCATCGCGGCCCTGCGTATCAACTACAACGTCGAGTACCGCGTCCTGAATTGTGCAAATTACGGCGATCCGACGACGCGGGAACGGCTGTTCATCCTCGCACGTCGCGGGCATAAAAAGATCGTCTGGCCGTCACGGACACATGCCAGCCGCAAGGAACTGGCGAAGATGGCGGCACAGCCTGACCTATTCACCGAGTCAGAGAATACCGCTCTCGTGCCGTGGGTAGCGGCCCGGGAGATCATCGATTGGTCGCTCGAGGGCAAGAGCATCTTCGGCCGGAAAAAAGCCTTATCGCCAAACACGATGCGGCGGATATTCAAAGGCCTCGAAAAGCACGGGCTCAAGAAATTCCTCGTTAATCTCAAGAACAAGGACCGCCGCGATCGCTCGGTTGACGAGCCGACGTTCACACAGGCCGCGGGCGGAAACCATCAGGCGGTTGTCGAGCCATTTATCGTTCCGCAGTCCACCGCTCCTGCGACCCGCGACATTGACGAACCTGTACCGACGCTGACCACGACCAGCCGCGGCGTCGGTGTCGTAGAGGTCGAGCCGTTCACGCTGTCCGTCGAACGGGCACACACGAACCGCTCGATCGGTCGACCTGTAGAAGAACCGGTTGCTACGATCACCGGCAGCCCGCGTCTTGGCATCGTCGAGGGCGAGATACAGCCCTTCACGATCTCAGCCGGCGGGCCCGAGCTTGAGGCAAAGGGCGTCGATGAGCCATTACGGACCGTCTTGACACGCGACCATCAGGCGATCATTGAAGCATTCCTGGTCAAGTTTCACGGTGGCGAGAACGGCCACAATCGCAGCTATCCGGTCGATGAACCTATCAGCACTCTCGACACGTCGAACCGGTTTGGACTCGTCGAAGCGGACCCGTATCTCGTAAAGCTCAAGAATAATCAGAACGCAGGGAGCGTAGACGATCCGCTGAACACGCTCACGACCAAAGAAAGCTACGCACTCGCCGAGCCGTACATTATTAAGTTCTATGGTAGCGGCGACGGCGTGGACGCTATCGACGATCCGCTCGCGACGGTCACGGCTAAGGACCGCTTTGCTCTGTGCATTCCGTCGATCGGCATCGCTCTCGATATCCGCTTCCGTATGCTGCAGCCGCACGAGCTGGCGGCCGCAATGAGCTTTCCGCCGGACTATGAATTCACCGGCAACCGTGAGGCAAAGGTCAAACAGATCGGGAACGCGGTCCCGCTCAAAACCGCAAAGGCACTGTGTAGGAGTTTACTGAGCTGATGCCAGCACTCAACGAAGAAGAATTTGATTGGGATGACTACCACAAAGACACGCGCGAGCTGTCTTTAGACGCCAGAGGCGCGTGGTGGGACTGCCTTTTCAAGATGCGGCTGTCACCGATCCTTGGCCGGATCTCAATGCCGCTTTCTAACTATGCAACTATGTTCGGCTGTACCAAAGTGAAGGCCGAAAAGGTCCTAAATGAGATCAAATTGTTGCAAGTTGGTGATGTTGTCACAGAAAGTAACGGAAATGTCACGGTGATAAATCGTCGCATGTACCGCAAGCATCAGGAGCGTGAAAGTGCGAGAAATAGGCAGAAAAACCGTCGGACTCGTATTTCTGGCGACCATGGATCGGACGGCGGTCACGCGAATGTCACAAATACCCCCAAACTGCGCGTAGTAGAAGAAGAATCTCTTACTAACGTTGAAGAACAAAAACCTCAGAAACGCGCGTCCGCAAATGTCACAGCAACACGCATCCCAAAACCCTTCCCGCTAACCGATGCTATGCGGGAATGGGCAGCGACCGAGTGCATCGGTCTCGATCTCGAAACAGCACACGAGAATTTTATCGAGTACTGGACCAATCGAACCGGTGTCCGGGGTGAAAAGGTTGACTGGTACATGACCTGGCGGAAAGGAATGAAGCTTGCCCTCAAATGGCAAAAGGAGAATCAACGAACACATGGGACTGGAACCAATAGCACAAACGGCCATAGCGGCTACTCAGGAAGGCCAACACCCGGTGCCATCATCGCAAACCGGCCATACCGTCGAGGCGATCCCACTCGATAAACAAAACGCTCTCGGGGACGTTCTCGATCGGTGGCGTCTGAATCAGGGCTGGAACCCTTGGGATGACGACACGCAGATGATGGCGATCAAGTCATGGGTGCATGTTCTCGACCGTGAGGATATCCCAGCGTCGGCTTACAACGAGCTCTACGAACGCGCACTCGAGACCCGGGCCCATGCGCTCAGGACCGGCAAAACGCTGCCGAACTTTGGGGCGGAGTTACTGCTCGCGGAATGGATCGGCGAGAACGGGCTTCGGCGCGAGCTGAGGCAACGTGAGATCGATTCTGGCCGGACACTGCCCAGCAACGCCCAATCCCGCTGCGGCCGATGCTTCGGTACCGGGATGGAGCATAAGTTCGACGCCGACGGCCACAACCTCGGGATCATTCACGGCAAGGAATGCGATCATCGGCCGGCCGCTGAGGGTGAGTTGCTGTTTCCGAGGTCCGAAACTAAGTTGAAGGCTGTCGATTGACGCTATAGGGAGTTGACAAAAATGGCAATAAAAATCTACCAAAAACGAATTTATCGCTCTGATC
>CAZWSK010000037.1:0-10890 GCA_964636445.1 uncultured Chloracidobacterium sp. | reverse complement strand
GATCTGAAAGCTAACCCGGGCGTGATCTACCTGTTCGGCGACAACTTGCTCGAGGCCGGCATGGGCGGTCAGGCAGGCGAAATGCGAGGCGAGCCAAACGCGATCGGCATTCCGACGAAGAAGACGCCGGACATGGGCGAGGATGCGTTCTTTTCGGACCGTGAGTTTCAGCAGAACTGCATGGCGATCGACGCCGCGTTTGCCAAGGTCGCGGAGCGCCGGAAGCGGCATTACGACGAGATCGTTATTCCGCTGGACGGCCTCGGGACGGGCCTGGCCGAGCTCGATAAACGGGCACCACGCACCTTCCGGTATCTGCAGGAGAAACTAGCGGCCCTGTGATCGCACTAGCACTACAATCACGAATGGATAACCCTCACGCTCTCAAGGACTTCCGGTGTCGAAACTGCAAGAACGCGGTGGCCAAGACCGACGGTACCGATCTGTTCTTCGGCGCCGTGAAGGTCCCGGGCGAACCCTTCTGGATCAAGTTTCCGTGCGGCCATTGCCGGCATTCCGTCGAGTGGTACAGCTCGAGAGAACGCACAAACCTGTTGACACGGCGACGGGAACGGATTTAAGATTTACGCGACAACACGGCAAGTCGGGTAATGCGGCCGACTTTCGAAGTAATTGACGGCTTCGAGTTATCGAGAGAACCAACTCTCGAAAGACTCGGGCCGTTTTCGCATTTTAGGGCACTTGGCACAAATGGCACCTTCCAAGATCACAGCTGACCTTCTACGCGAGATGGTCGGTGAAAAGCGAGGCCGACGACCGCTGTGCGATACACTGGTCGGCCCGCTGAATCTAATCCTTCCGGCATACGAAATCACCACCGAGTTTCGTATCTCAGCATTCCTGGCGACCTGTGCGCCGGAAACTGATTGGTTTAGGACGCTCCGGGAATACGGCACAGGCAAAGGCCGTGCATACGGTAAGCCAGCCGGTCCCTATGGCCTAATCTACTACGGCCGTGGAATCTTCCAGGTCACCTGGCTCAAGAACGTCAAGGCGTTCACGAAATACGTTGCTGAGAATTGGGAATGGATCAAACCCCGGGCCCTCAGATACAAGTACACAGTTCCACCGGATTTTGTGAAGGAGCCCGAACTGCTGGCAACGCCGTATTGGGCGGTCGAGGCCGCGTGTTGGTACTGGAAGGTCAACGGTCTGCAGAAGTACGCCGACCGCGGGCTTAAAGGCTTCTTTGGTCTGCAAGGACTTGTTAACCGCGGCAGTGCAACGAAGAAAGCTCTCCATTACGAGGCCCGACTCAATTCGTACGAGATCGCGCGCCGGCTGATTCCTGATGATTTCGACCTAGCAAGCTCGGCGGCTGAATCCCCCGATAAGGCGAATGGATCCACGTCTGACGAGCAGGCCGCCGCTAGCGGTTCGCCCGGTGGCACTCCCGGCTCATCGCAGGACCAGCCGCCGACCGAAAAAACCGCGAGCGTGAATATTACTGACGGCAATATCAATGCCGAGGTGAATATCCCGCCGTCGCAGAACGTGGTTGTCGAGAAAGAGAAAGACCTGGTCATCGAGAAGCCGAAAGGATTTTTTAGGAAGTTGTGGGCGAAGTTCACGACAGCGACCGGCACTGCGATCACAACCGATATTGCCATCGAAAAAGCACAGCAGGCCCAGACTTTGGGGCTTTCAGAGCGAACATGGACAGTCATTTTCTGGGTAATCCTGGGGGCACTCACCCTCTGGATTCTGTATGAGCTTTGGGTGCAAAAGGTCTGGCCGTTCCTGCGATGGTTTATTTCGTGGCTCAGGACGCATCATCTGATGAATGCGAACAGCACGCCGACGAATCAGGTCAAAGTCGAGGCTGGACTTACGCCGGAGCGCATCAAGGAATTGGAAGATGCAGGCTGGCTTGTTATTCGACGGGCCTAAAAGTTGCTCGGCGGGGTAAGTTCCCGCCTGCCGCCGATGTTACACGGCGAGCTTTAACGAATGGAGGTTAAACGCACCATGAATCGAATCAAGACGCTGTTCTTTTCGATCGTCCTGCTCGCCTGTGCGTTGGTATGTGCTGCGGCTTCGGCCAAGGCATCACCGGCGCCGCGTGTGGAGCGGGACACTGCTACCAAGTCGCCGATCACTCTGGCCATGGACACCGCTTCGGCGGACGCCATCAAGCCGACACCCGTGATCGAGAATCAGACGGCCGTCGGTAACTACGCAAACCGCGTGACCGAGACCGTTGAACGCCTGGACGTGGCCGGCAACAGTGTGCGGCTTCCCGAGGCCCCGAGCTTCGAGATCCCGCACGTACCGCGCTACTGACCGGTTCTTCGAGGAAACGGCTTAAAGGGCCGGTGCGGAAATCGGCCCTTTTTATTCTACAAACAGTACGGATATCTAGTACATGACAATGATCGACCCAACATGGTTTGAGAAACGAACGCCGCGGCAACAGCTGGCGATCGTCGTCGGCGTATTGGTGCTGATACTTCTCGCCGTCGCATTCGTCATGTGGCTCTACAGCGACGACACGCTGAAACAGGGCGAGCTCAAGGGCAATATCGGCGTCGCGAACGGTGCGAATGCCGTCGTTGGCAACCTCGTCAACAACCAAAATCAGGTGATAAAAAATGCAGAGATCAACGCGAATAAAGCTTCTGACGACCTTAACGCTAGTGTTAACCGGCCTGCTAGTCAGTTCGACGGCAATCGGGCAAACGACCGATTCTGCCGAAACTTCCCGAACGACCCCGGCTGCCGTCGTTAGATGCCTGACGCTCGCTGACTGCGAGACCCAGCTTGGTACCGCGCTCGAAAGGCTCGACAAGACGCTCGACGCCTACGAAAAGGCGACGGCCGTGATCGCGGCGAAGGATATCCATATCGAGGCGTTGAAACTGCGCGACGAGCTCCGGATGCAGCATTTGGCGATCAAGGATCAAATGATCGCGGCCCAAGGTGAGCTGATCAAGTTCTACGAAAAGAAGCTCTATGGCACGAAATCGCGACTAAAGAAGCTGCTCGAGCGGGCGGGCAGGCTCGTCATGCTCGCAGCTGGGATCTATTTAGGGGCAAAGCTATGACCGAGAAAGAAAGATTGATCAAAGAGATCGCGGACGCGGAAGCCGCATTAGAACCGAAGAAAGCCCGACTCCGTGAGATACGGAACAAAGAAGATCAGGTGATCGCCGCACGAATCGCCAAGGCACAGCAGGGCAAGGGTGATTTCACGCTCGATGAACTCCGGTTCGCCGCATCGGCCCGGTGTGCCTGCGGCGCGGGCATGTGCTACCCGCTCGACAGCCCGCCAAATGGGAGTTGGGAATGTTCTGACATACTTCGCGGCCTCGCATTACCGAAGACCGACGAAGCGTCCAAGACGCATTCTGGCCCGCTGCCCTTCGCGTTTTATGAGGTTAAATCTGAGGACCAAATGATCGACAGCCAGCGACGGTACCGCGACGCCGGTATTACGACGCGACCGGAATCATGATCCATCAACCCGACACATTCTGGCTGAAACTGTTCGCGATGGCCTTCATCGGTCTGATCGTGCAGCTCGCGGTCAATTATCTCGTAACCGTGAACTATATCCTGCCGTATGCGGCCCGGTTCGAGATCGCGGTGACGGCTGCGTTGAATTAAAAGGGCAAACACACACTTCTCACGACGATGCTTGCTTTTGTCTCATTTCCGGAAAACATCGACCCAACGACATGGCCTGCCGGCTGGGTGATCCTGTCGATCATTGCGTTCTTTTGGGCACTGAAACAGTTGGCGGAAGCCCTTGGCTCGATCAAAACGATCCGCGATAACGGGCTCGGTGCAAAAGACTGGCTTAAAGGCCTGATCGTAACGCCCCGGCAACAGGCGGCCCAAGAACGTAAAGAATTGCGAGAAAGCATGGAAGGCCTGCGAGCTGAGTGCAGCGATATCCGGGCTCAAAACACCGAGATCTTGCGCGAAGTAAAGCCCAACGGCGGCAAAAGCCTTCGCGATGAAATGCGGATGATGGGCGAACAGGTCGAATCAACGGCCGCGTGGATACATCACACGAAAGAAACGGCCGATACACCGATATTCATCCTCGACGAGCGCGGTCACATGGAGTTTGCGAACTGTGCTTTCCGCGAGCTCACCAATACCGAGCAAAAGGACCTTGAACACCTGAATTATCTGGCCCGCATGGAGGCCGGCGACCGTAAACGGTTCAAAGATGAGCTCGATATGGCTATCGAGAGCAAGATACCGATCGACTTCACCGGCCACTGGAAATTGGAAGGCCCGCGATACGTCGCCGTACGGCTTCTACTGACCCCAAACGTCGCACACGGCGGCGTCCTGCGTCGTTTCTTCTGTACCGCTTGCAAGACGGAATCGCCCGAGGCGATGCATCTGTCGCAATCATAGATGTCAGATACACCCGACAAACGCAAGAAGCCTCAGAAGGTGGCGGCTGAGAAACGGCGCCAGCTGACTGCCGATGAACGACGTCGGGAGTATCTACGCCTGTGGCTTATCGAAAAGTTGTCCTACGAGGAGATCGGAAAGAAATTCAACTGTTCGAAGCAAAACGTCGGCGTCCAGATCAACATTGCGATCGAGCAGGTCGCCAAGGAGTTCAGGACCGCCATCGCGGTAGATGTTCGAGAGGAATTCGAAGAACAGCTTCGATACGCCAAAAAGCTCCGAACTATGTCCGAGGAGTATCTGAGCGATCCGGATGACCCGCTACGACTCAATATCATGCCGCGAGCTGATGAGATCGAAGTGATCTACTACGACCATTGCGATTTAATCGCCGGTGACGACCGTCGGCCCAAAAAGAAAAAGGCAGATCTCCAACAGCTACTTGCGATGCTCGCCGGTCCGTCGGATATCGAGGACGCGTGGGCAAAGGATCAGGCCCGCGAGAAGGTTATCGACATTGCGGACCCGGCCGAGCTTTTCGAAGCAACATGGAAAGCTGCCAAGGATTACTTTGTCCGCGAACGTCAGTCTATCGACCGATCCGCCGAGAAGGTAACGATCAAACATGTCGACATGCGTAAATTCGCCCTCGACGTGATCAATACGACCGACACCTGTATCGACAAGTTTGCCAAGCTGGGCGGTGACTACGCTCGCGATAAACAAGCCCCGGGTGACCCGCTCGCTATGGCCCGAAAGGTGATCGAAGATGCGGTTGCGAGAGGTATGGAAAAGGCCGAGGCGATCCGCCGGGCCAGTGAGCGTTACGGCGTTCTCGAGGAAGAATTGATAGGTGCTTGACGAGTTCGATTTCTCAGCCATAGCTAACGAGACGGAACGGCGTGTCGGCTGGGTACCGCCGGCGCCGCCCCCTTCGCCGTCTACACTGACCGGCCACGAATGGGCGCGGTACTACTTCCCGTTCGCGTTTAGCCGTCCGTTCGCGCGGTACCAGGAAGAGTTTTGGCAGTGGGGCTGGCAGATCGAGCCAACCGGTTACTTCCGGCCTCGTGTTGAATGCGAACCCCGCGGCGTCGGTAAATCGACCAATGCCGAGGCGTGGGTGGCATCGCTGATCGCTCGGAAGAAACGGAGCATGATCGGCTACGTCTCGCTCGAAGAAGACAAGGCCGGCAAACACTTCGATTCGATCAAATCATTCCTCGAAGCCCCGAAGCTGCTCGAAGACTATCCGCACTGCAGGCCGAAGGTCCAGAAGCTCAGGAACACGGCCGCTCAGTGGTCCCGCGACGCGATAATCACCGACTCGGACGCCATGGTCGTTCCGTTGTCACTGCAAGGTAGCTCGCGCGGATGGAAGTCACCGATCGGTACACGCTTCGACGTGATCATCCTCGACGATATCGACAAGCTCGGGATGAGTACGGCCTTCGTTAAAAAGCTGCTTGAACTGCTCAAGGGTGAGATCCTTGCCGCCGGCGACGATGACACTGTCGTTCTGATGCCGCAAAACCTCATCTACCGCGATTCGATATGTGCACAGGTATTTGATCACCGGGCCGATATTTTGTCTGACCGCATCTTTTGCGGGCCCTATCCGCTGCTCAAATGGTACGACGCTGAGAAGGTCGATATACCGGGCGACAACAACAACGCGAAAGAATGGGTGATCACGGCCGGCGAGGTGTACGACGACGCGATCCCGCTCGATTATGCCCAAAAGCTGCTGAATAAATTCGGCAAATCGACGTTTGACCGCGAGTGCCAACAGGACGTGCACAAGGTCGAGGACGACAAGGATTTCCGCGAGTGGAGTGAGATCCATCACGTCATCACGTATTCCGAGTTTCACGAGTTCTTTGCCCGACACAACGTTCAGGTCTGGAGTGCGTCACGCAACCGGCCGATCATACCGGCGAATTGGAACGTCGGGCTCGGTCTGGACTGGGGAACGACGCTGCAGCACCCGACAGCCGTGGCCGCGGTCGCCCGTCCGCCCGAGTCTGCCCCGCTGAATGACTGCTTTTTCGCATTTACCGAGGTCATATTGCCGAGGTATCCGCATACCGTCGGCGAGGATGTTCCGCTTGTGAGCCCCGGCCGTGTCGCCGAAGCCCTGCAGAGCGCCTTGGCCGAATGGAACATTGCGGAGAACCAGGTACGCCTGCGGCTCATGAGTCACGAGGCGAGCGCAGCGTTGAACACAATGCGTGTCGATCTCGCCGAGGACCTAAAGGTGTTTTTCAACAAATGGAAGGCCCGCCGCGGTTCCGGCGTCCCGCAGGTCCAGAACATGCTCGAGATCGATCACGCGAAAGACCATCCATTTCGTTCGGGCATCACCGGAAAACCGAGGCTTTTCTTTGTCGTCCCCGATGAGCAAGGAGCGTTGATCAAGGCCGAGACCGGAGCCCTGACCGTGAGCCAGCCGGTCGATTATCGCGGCTTTGCCCGGGCGAGATACGAGATCCCGCTGTACTCGCACAGAAACACCGGCCAGCAAAAGATCGATGACGACTACGTTGACGCCCTGCTCGGGCTCGCGAACGTGTTCATGATCACCAGCGAAGGCCTAAGCAAAGAGGAGCGCCGAGAAGCTGCCTTACCGGCGCACCTTCAAAACCGCGAACAGATCATCGCGACGCAGAACGGCGACGCAGAACGCATAATGCTGGCCCGCCAGGTCGAGTTCGCGAAGATGGACCAGCAGGAACGGGCGGCGCGAGCTGTGATCAGCAAGGCCCGGCCACAGGTCCCGAAGATCGGGATGATGAGGAGACCTAGATAATCATGCAAAATATTCAACCCCGAATAATATGCGTCGATTTCGACGGAACTGTCGTAACTCACGATTTCCCAGAGGTCGGCAAGCCGCTCGCCTTTGCCGGATCGGTGTTACAGGATCTTGCAAAGCACGGTCACAAGCTCATTTTGTGGACGATGCGGTCAGGCGAATACCTAGATGCTGCAATCAAGTGGTTCGAGGAACGCAATATCCCGCTATGGGGCGTTAACGAGAATCCCGAGCAATTGTCATGGAGCCAGTCACCGAAGGCATACGCTCAGATCTATATCGACGATGCTGCCCTTGGTTGCCCGGTCGAGATGTTGCTTGAGCACGATCGCCCAGCGGTTAACTGGTTCGCGGTACGCTCGCAGCTCATCGACATGGGCGTGCTGCCGAACTACGGTGAAGGCGGCGCGGTCTGCGAGTCAGTATCAGGGAACGTAAACGCCGAGGCGGTGCCAGCATGAGCTTTTCCGCTGAAATAGAACACATCTGGATGCCGCCAGAACAGCTGCCGGCGACGTTGCAGGGCATCTTTGCCGACGGGGTGTGCGCGGTTTGGTCGAATGAGGAATTCACGGCTGCGATCCCGGCGACGAATGAGCAGGCAGAGGAGCTTGCAGACCTGTTCGAGATCGCCGCGATCGGTGGCATCAGCAACGACGATATCGCGATGCAAAAGTACTTCACCCTGCGTGACCAGCTTTGCGGTGAGAAAGGCTATCAGATGCTTTCGGTTCTGTTCATGCAGGAAATGCAAAAACTACGACGCTCGCAGCAGTTGGCGAGTGCTGCCCGATTTAACTAATGGCCGATAATTCGCAAATCTTACAAACGATGCTCGCCGAGGGTGCGACGGCCAGTCTTCGTGTGCTGACAGAGATCATGGAAGGTGAAGACGCGGCCCGTTTGTACCGCGAGCTGCGGCGGCTTGTGGTCAGTATGGAGAAAAAGCACAGTTATCCGCCTATTTGTCGGGCCTGCCAAAAAGAGCGTTCGCGCAATCGCTCTCCGCACATGAGAGTTTCCGAGGTAATTGGGTGAACGACGAGGAAAAAGCCAAAATCCGGCGAGCTTGGTATCAATGGCTCAGAGAGATCGAGGACGATATGGATGAAAAGCCGTGGCAATGGTACAGCCTGTTCGTGAAATATAATTGCTGAAATCAGCAAAACTATGCTTTAATCTTTGCTGACACGCGGCCGTCGCCGCACACAATCTATCAGGTCATAAGCTAGACCCAAGTTTTAGCTCATCGCCGCTTCGAGAAAGGTCGTTAGAGAAACCGCCTTTTCACGAGGCGGCTTTTTCTTTTGGTTCAAAATGCTCTATCTCGCCATCGGCCTTGCAGTTTTGCTCGTCGCGGCATCGCTTGTCGCGATCGCGGCCGTGTTCGCCGCCGGCTGGCTACATGGCCAGCAACGGATGCAGAACAAACAGGCCGTCGAATCAAAGCGACGCGAGCGACGCCTGCAACGCACGGTCGAGCTATGGCAAGGCAAAGCCCTCGAGCGATCAGGCATCGGCCCGCTGAAAAGACAACCGCTGCCGACGAACCATGATCCGAGGCCCGCCCGACGGTTCGTTACCGCCTCGGAGGCCGTCAGTGAAATGGTGAAAGAAGATAGATTCGGCACGCCGCCAAAGAGTTCTACCCGACAAGTACCCCCTGCCATAAGCGATGAATTCCTGAAGGATGCCGGCGAGAGCCTGGCACGAGTCAACTAAACCGCCGAGAGGCAAGGAGAAAATGCAGACATGTCCACTAAGAAATCATCCACAAAAACCAACGATATCCCGGAGTCGTCTTTGACGTCGGCTGTCACAACCGACCTTCCCGAAGCCACGACCGGCCCGACGGAACCCAGCTACAAGGATCCGTACGCGGATGCCGGACTTGGCCTCGTAAAGGTTGACGGCATCGATCTCAAGTATGTCGGCGTCGCTCCCGCGAGGGACAAAAAGGCCGAGACGCCTGACGGATATCCGATCACCCCGACCAATTCGACCTTCACGCCGCTCTCGAATGTTCCGTTCGATCGCAGCCTGAAGGTCAAGGACCCGAAGACCGGCGAATTCTACTTCCCGGCCGACGGCTGCACGAGCTGGGACGGCTGCGAGCTTAACGGTTCGTACCTGGTTCCCCGCGGCTAGGAACGGTCAGCAAAATGCACGACACGCTAGATCAAACCCATACGGCAACGGTTCCCGCTCACGCGGCGGGAGCCTTGCCCATGGATTCCGAGAACAAGCAGCGTGTCGAGACTGCCCGCCAAGAAGCGAAAATTCAGAAGTCCGAGCGTGTCGGCGACAAGCTCAGCCGGTTCCTGAATCGCATCGCCGACGAGATCGAAACCCTCGATCGCGAGAAGCGATTAACCCTGTTCCGCAAGCAGATCAAAGCCCATCAGTACATGGATGGGAACTTTTACGGCTACGTCGACCAAAACTGTCAGTGGCGGCAAAAACAGCAGGGCCCGGACGAAGTTTGGTACTCCGACAACCAGCTTTACCCCTACCTGAGAACGGCTCTGATGGAAATGAGCCGGACGCAGACCGAGATAGTGATCAACGCGCCCGCGGGTGCGAGTGACGAGCTGATAGCCGCCGCCAAGTTTGCAAAGGCCCGGTATGATGCCAACCGGGAAAGAACCTTTAACGCCCGCCTTAAACAGACCGAGAACGTTTACGCATTACTCAACGGCATCACGTTCCGTTACACGTACGCGCAATTCGGTTCCGGGCGAAAAGAACGGATACCGAAGCTCCAACAGCAGGACGCCAGCGACGGTGAGGTAAAACGCCTCTGCGCGATGTGTTCGCGACCGGTTCCCGAGCCTGAGGACATCACCGGCAAGATCCCTGACCCCAAGTGCCTTTCATGCGGTAGCGAGATCTTTCTCGAGATCGGCATGAGCGAGCGGCCGGACACCATCATCGGCTATGAAGACGTGCCGACGTGTCAGAATGCTTGGATAGTGCCGAATCCCGTCGGCATCATCGTCAGTCTGCAGGCCTCGTGTATCGAGGAAACGCCGTTCCTGAAATGGAAACAAATGATCCTGCGATCAGTGCTGCAGGAGAAATTCAAAGGCCTCGAACTGCCATCGACGGGAACGGAAAGCGTCGAGCTTCGCTACATCACGAATCAGCAAATGGCGACGCCGGCGGGCGACGGTGAAGGCGGACTTTATGAAGGCACCGAGACCGAGCAGACCGGCCGCGAGCTTGAATTGCTCGAATTTCAGCAGACCTGGCTCGATTACCCGGTTTACTGCAACGTCAAATTCGACGAGGACACACCCCTTGGCCGCGGGAAGACCCTTAAAGCCGGTCAAACGCTGGGATCGATGTTCCCCGACGGCCTGTATTTCGCACGGTGCGGCGACCTCATCCTCGATATCTGGAATGAAGACAAAAACCGCAAATGGGTGTCGTCGCCGTATGGCATGCGGCCGGGCTCGATGTACGGTTCCGGTTCGCACACGGCGCTCAGCGATCAGGAAGTCATCAACGACCTAACGACGCTCAAGATGGCGAATGCATGGGCGAACGGTGTCCCGCGTGAGTTTGTTGACCCCGATATCATCCCGGAACTCTCGGCTGACCCAACGATCCCGACAAGCGTAAGAATGGCCGGCGTCGATCGCGACATCATGGGCCGGGCCTATGCCGTCGCCCCGGGTACC
>CAZWSK010000036.1:0-17725 GCA_964636445.1 uncultured Chloracidobacterium sp. | reverse complement strand
TGTCCTGATCACCGGAGCGGGTGCGACGGGGGATGTCGTCGAGGGCAACTACATCGGCACTAACATTGACGGCACCGCGGACGGTGCCCAGAGCACAAATGGGAATCGCCACAACGGAGTGAGGATCGAGGACGGCGCAAACAACACGGTCGGCGGCACAGTCGGGACATCCCCGGGCGGAGCCTGCACGGGCGCATGCAACGTGATCTCGGGAAACAGGACGAACGGGGGCGTATTCATTACCGGCAGCAGTGCCACCGGCAACACTGTCGTTGGAAATTTCATTGGCACGAACGCCGCGGGAACGGTTGGGGTGATCAACCAACGCGGCGTTACGGTCACGGGCGGGGCCTCTAACACGACGATCGGCAACGGGACCGCGGCTGGACGCAACCTCATCTCAGGCACGACCGGCGGCCTCGAAAGCACCGAGGGCGGCATTGTTCTCGACGGGCCCAATAACACCGTTCACGGAAACTACATCGGCTCGGACACGACGGGAACGCACGTGCTCGGCAACATCCCAAGCGGTATCCTCGTTACCGGCACCGACAACACCGTGGGCACACCCGCGGGCACGACCTATGGGGGAGCATGCACAGGCGGCTGCAACCTGATCGTCCCCTCCGGCGGTCCCGGGATCAGGATCCTCGGCACGACGAATCCGATAGGACACAATACTGTCGACTACAACTACATCGGCCTCAACGCCGCCGGCGACGCCGCGTTACTCGGCGCCAACTTCCCGGGGGCGATCTGGATCGTGGATTCAGGCGGCAACACGATCGGACATTCTTCCGCCGAACAGGCGAGCGCCTCTGTCAGGACTCCCGACGCCCAATATTGCATTCAAGACCCGAACACGGGCGACTACCTTCGGTTTGACGATCCCGCGGGAAGTTACGAATGGAAGGTCTGCCGAACCGGTGAATCAGGAACGGGAAACGGTATTATTTTCCACCGGGACGAGTGGGTAAGCATACGAGGAACGAGATTCTTGATCGGGGACGTGAACACCATAACCGAAACGGCTAGCGCCGAGTTTGGGCGCGATAGTGCGGTCAGGGACGGTCAGGTCAACAACAGTGACTGCGGCTGTCCCGAGGACGGCCGGCAAATTCTTGTTAGTGGTGTCTACCTGCGTGGAGCGAATGGCTCGTCGGATAATGCCGTGGTCGGAAATATTCTTAATCAAACCGCGAACGACCCGAATTCGAACGTCACCCCGGGTAATAGCTCGTCGATAAACCTCGACCGTGGTTCTGATAACGTGTTCAGCAACGAGTGCTCGGCGAATATTGAGCCTGCCGCCATTATTTCCGTCGGGATAAGGAACGAGTGGCATCCCACGACGTATCTGTCGCTGTTCGGCGAAACCGGAGTGTTGCTAGATCTTGTCGGCGACGCCAACAACGGTCAAGAGGCTCCAGATGTCAACAGCGTGCTGTACAAGGGTAGCGTGGACTCGGAGATTAGCGGGAGCATCAGCACCGACCCGGATACAACCCTTGAAATAGATTTGTTCGGCGAGATGGCGGGGCACGGCTCTTACTATTTTCGACCGAACGACCGTGTCGGTGATCCGGCTCTGTTGACACGCCGCAGAGGCTCGCTTCTTGTGAGTCCTATCCAGGTCACGACCGACTCGAATGGCACCGCGACCTTTAGTGTAGAGTCCATCTCCGGCCTTAGGTCTTTCGATCATGTGCGGGCAGTTGCGACAGTAATAGCGCCCATGGAACGCGCCGGCAATACTTCCGAGATGTCGGCTGCGGTAGCCGTTCCGCGTCCCCAATTCGATCTTGACGACGATGGAAAGACGGACATTGCGGTGTTCCGCCCCGCATCCGGCAATACAGCGAGCTATTGGTACATACGCCAAAGCGGTAATGGTTCGGTGCGAATCCAACAATTCGGGATCGGCGACGATAATCTTGTGCCTGGCGATTATCAAGGTGACGGTCCAGCGGATCTGGCCGTCCGTCGAAGCTCGAACGGCACTTGGTACAACGCGCGCATCGTTGGCGATCCCGCGACCGATTTCGAGGCTGTGCCATGGGGCAACTCGACGGATGTGCCCGTGATCGGTGATTTTCTTGATCTTGGAGCTAACCAGCAAGCCGTATTTCGCCCAAGCGAAGGCGCTTGGTATATCAGGAATCCCCTGGACGAGAATGGTGTGGTGCTTAGCTTTGGCCTTGCGACCGATAAGTTAGTCCCGGCGGATTACAACGGTGACGGCCGGACCGACCCTGCGATATACCGTGACGGTCTGTGGGCTATCAATCCTTGTTTTGGGTGCGGCGCGGTCTATTTCAATTTTGGCACGACAAATGACGTTCCTGTTCCGGGCGATTTCGATGGTGACGGTGTAGCAGACATCGCCGTCTGGCGGCCTTCGACTGGCGTATGGTATCTGAACCAAAGCACAGACGGATTTACCGCATTTCAGTGGGGATCTAATGGTGACGTACCTGTCAACGGCGATTTCGACGGCGACGGCAAGAACGATATTGCGGTTTGGCGACCTTCGTCGGGAATCTGGTACATACTGCGCAGCACTGCGGGTTTTTATGCTATCCAGTGGGGCCAGAACGGCGATATTCCTGTACCTAAGTTTCAGAACTAGCCAGGAAGCGACGCTAACATATCGGACCGGAATAAGCGGTTTGCCACAGGATTCCGGCAGCCGCTATCAATACCAAAAGGTTGTCAGAACATCGCATGCCGCGGTGTTCTGTTTTTGTGTGCGCATGCACAAGAGATCTGTATGAAAAAACTCCTGGTCATTATTCCTACGCTAGTGCTGCTCTTTACGCCGGTTCTTTCTAAACCTAGGCCGACCGCCGAGATCGCGCTGCTGCCGCATCCGGGCGGGACGCACATGATGACGGTAGAGGCCATTGTCAATGGGCACGAAGGCTTGTTCCTATTCGATACAGCCGGTGGAATCTCCTATATCAGTCCCGACTTTGCGAAGCAGATCGGGTGCGAGCCGTGGGGACAGCTAAGCGGCTTCGTCCTGACCGGTCACAGGCTTGATATGCAGCGCTGTGAGAATGTCGCGTTCAGTGCGGCGGGTCTAACTCTGGCGGTGCCGACGGCAGGTGTTTATGACATAGGTCAATTCATGCCAAAGGACGCGCCGCACATCGACGGTTCGATCGGCCTGGACGCTCTTGCCGGACAGGCTGTCACTCTTAGCCTCGCGGCCAAAAAGTTGACGATCGAAAGCCGTGCGTCTCTGAAGGAACGGCAAAAGGCTGGGCGCGAGGTGCGGATTCGCCTCGTTCGCGAGGTCGAGGGCCTGGCCCTTGCGGTGGTCGCGGCTATACCGACGAGTAAAGGCTTCGCGTGGATGGAGATCGACTCAGGCAATGGCGGAGCACACGTTATCGGCAAACACATGGCTGCATTGCTCGGACTCGACCCGGAAAAAAAGGAGCAGCAGGGCGGCATGTTCAAGCTCGATAACGGTATCGATGTCAACGGACCTTTCCGTATAAATCCGACGCTCGTGATGGACGGTAATATCGGTACGCGATTCTTGATCGACTACGATCTGACGCTCGACCTGGCTGCCGGCCGGGCATGGCTGGTGCGAACATCGTAGTGCCCATAAAACCAGATGTATCGAACGAGCGCCGGTCAATTGCTTTGAACGTTCCTTGGCTATAATCCGCTGTTCCCGCACGACACAGCTCTACGTCTTACGCTATATTTGTTCACTTGAACGAATTACCTATCGGCATTTTTGATTCTGGCGTCGGCGGGCTGACGGTGTATCGCGCCTTGCATGGGCGGCTGCCGAACGAGCGTTTTGTGTATCTCGGTGATACGGCAAGGGTGCCGTACGGGACGAAGTCCTTGGCGACGGTTGAGCGGTACGCGCTGGAGAATTCACAGTTTCTTGCCTCGCTTGGCATCAAGATGCTGGTCGTTGCATGCAACACAGCGTCAGCTCTTGCGTTGCCGGCGATCCGCGAAAGGATCGGAATGGACGTCGTGGGCGTTATCGGCCCCGGCGGGCGAAAGGCCGTTGAATTGACGCGAGATCTGCCGTCGCCGCACATCGGCGTGATCGCGACCGAGGCCACCGTCGCGAGTAATGCGTATTTTGAGGCCATTCGCCGAGCATCGTCGACGGCAGAGATCATGCAGGCCGGCTGCCCCTTGTTTGTCCCGCTGGCTGAGGAAGGCTGGACGAACGAGCCCGAGACATTTTCTATCGCAGCGAAGTATCTTGGGAAGCTAAAGGATTTCGCTCCCGACGCCCTCGTGCTTGGGTGCACGCACTATCCGATCCTAAGAGACGTTATCCAGCAGACGGTCGGTGAGGATGTTATCCTTGTAGATTCAGGTGAGGCAACGGCGGACGAGGTGGCAGCCTCACTGAAAGAAAAGGGGCTCGAGAACCCGTCCGAAGTGATCGGACGTCGGGAACTCTGCGACGATCTCGATCATTTTTATGTTACGGACGCCGCGGACCGCTTTGCTCGCGTTGCGGAGAGATTCCTCGGAACGCAGCCATCAAAGCTCGAGGCGATCGAGGTTTACGGGGCGGACGAACTAAAGAAGTAGGCGATTCATGAATTATAAACGACACGACGACCGCTCTCACGACCAGATCCGCGCGACAAAGATCACGCCGAATATCTCGCCATATGCCGAGGGATCGGCGCTGATCGAGGTGGGCGGGACGAAGGTCATTTGTACGGCCTCGGTCGAGGACCGCGTGCCGATGTTCATGCGTAACAAAGGCCTAGGCTGGGTGACGGCTGAATATGCGATGCTGCCGAGGGCGACGAACACGCGAACGCAGCGTGAGACACAGCGTCCGTCAGGCCGCACTGCTGAGATCCAACGCCTCATCGGCCGCAGCATGCGGGCGATCGTAGACACCAAAATGCTCGGTGAGCGCCAGATCTACCTCGACTGCGACGTTATCCAGGCCGACGGCAGCACACGCTGCGCTTCGATCACAGGTGCATATGTCGCTCTCGCCCTGGCGTGTCGAAAGCTCGTGAAAACCGGTGTGATCTCGACAAATCCGATCCTCAGCGAGGTCGCGGCTGTCAGCGTCGGCATCATCGAGAACACGCCGATCGTCGATCTGGCCTATGTAGAAGACAGCGAGGCCGAGGTCGATATGAACATCGTCTGCACCGGAGAGGGCAAATTCATCGAGCTCCAAGGCACCGCCGAGCGCGAACCGTTCTCACGCGAGCAGATGGACGAGATGCTAAAGTTGGCCGAGAAGGGAATTAATGAGTTGTTCACAATACAGCGGTATGCGTTGAACGGGTAATATGAGCAAACAATTTGACGGTAAGGCCGCGATCGTCACCGGCGGCACGCGTGGTATCGGGAAGGCGATCGTGCTTGAACTAGCGCGTCGCGGGGCGAATGTCGCATTCAATTACTCAAAGAGCGCGGACGAGGCCGAGGCACTCAAGCTAGAGGTCGAGAAGCTGGGCATTCAGGCGATCGCGGCCCAGTGTGACGTGGCGAATACCGAGGCGGCGGCGGAGTTTGTCGGGCAGGTGAAGGATGCGTTCGGCACGGTGGACTTTCTGATCAATAACGCGGGAATAACACGCGACACGCTCATCCTGCGAATGAAGGAAGACGATTGGGACGCGGTGATCGACACCAACCTGAAAGGCGCGTGGAATTTCAGCAAAGCGGTGCTCCGGCCCATGATGCGGAACGAAGACGGCGGTTCGATCCTCAATATTACATCGATCTCCGGCGTCGTCGGTATGCTCGGGCAATCGAATTACTCCGCGTCAAAGGCCGGCATGATCGGCCTGACAAAATCGCTTGCCAAAGAGGTCGCCAGCCGAAAGATAACCGTCAACGCCCTCGCTCTGGGCCTCATCGAAACAGATATGGCGGCTGAGATGAACGAGGAATACCGCGAGAAGTATCTGACGATGATCCCGCTGGGCCGTCTCGGAAATGTGGACGAGGTCGCTGAGATCGCGTGCTTCCTGCTTTCACCGTCTGCCGGTTACATCACGGGCCAGGTCATTCAGGCTGACGGCGGCTTGGCGATGTAGCGATCGGCTTCCACCGTTCCCTTCTTAGATGTCCCTGAAGTTTCAAACCGAGTTCGAGGATGATGAGCCGGAGGTGTTGGGGATAAAGGACCCTCCGCCTGCTCCGCCGCCGACACCCTATTACACGGTTCTGCTCATAGCCGGTATCGCGGTCGTGTTTGCCACGCAGATCGCCGTCGGCATGGAAGACTCCACCCTGAGAGCAGGCTTTCTAAAGCCTGCCTTTCTCCGCGATCACGAGTACTGGCGCATCCTGACGGGCGCAACTACGCACGGCAGCCTCTTGCATGTGTTCATGAATTGCTACGCGTTCTACAGCTTTGGCCGCATCGCCGAGATGCTGGCAAACCGCGCTCACATTGCGATCGTCTTTCTTTGCTCGGCGATCGCCGGCGGAGTGCTCAGCCTGATCTTCGTGCCGGACGGGTTATCGGTCGGAGCGTCGGGCGGCATTGTCGGGATCATCGGTTATCTCGCTGTCTATGCATTCAAACGGCGCCGGTTTATCTCCGACGAATTCCGCAAGAGTTTGCTTATTAATATCGGATTCATCCTCATCTTCGGCCTGGTCCTGTATAGAGTCATCGACAATTATGGTCACATCGGCGGCCTTGTTTTCGGAGCGGCATACGGCCTTGTTCAGATACCGTCTGACGAGTATGCCGACCCGCGGGTGGCCGGGTCGGTCACACAAGTTGCGGGCCTCGGCGCCGTTGGGATCTACCTCGCCGGCTGCGCGATGAGCGTGCTGCTGATACTCGGGGTGATCTGATCGATGGGGCGCGTAAGAGTTCATCAGCACGTCAATCCGCTCGCGCCGCATTTCCGACGGGCGCCGGAGTCGGTCGACCTCGGAGCTGTTTTCGCCGATCCGACGCGGCCGCTGCTCCTCGACGTCGGCTGCGCCCGCGGACGATTTTTGCTGCGAATGGCGGACGTGCAGCCTGACTGGAATTATCTCGGCGTCGAGATCCGCGAGGCTCTCGTCACGGAAGGGAACAGGCTTGCGGCCGAGGCTGGCCTGACAAATCTTCACTACGTCTTCTGTAACGCCATGCTCTGGCTCGGCCGCCTGATCGAGGAAGTGCCGCATGAGACGCTGCAAACGGTCACGATTCAGTTTCCGGATCCTTGGTTCAAGAAGAAACACGCCAAACGCCGCATGGTGAATGCCGAAATGGTGGAGACGATCGCGAGCCGGCTTGCGCCGCAAGGCGGAGTGTTCCTCCAGACAGACATCGCGTTCCTGGCCGACGAGATGTTCGAGCTCTTCCGACAGAATGAAGCGTTAGCCGAGATCCCGATCGAGGCGAACCCCTTCCCCGTGCGTACCGAGCGCGAAAAGGCGGTAGAGGACAAGGACTTGCCCGTCTACCGCGCGATGTTCGAGAAAAGATAAGGGCCGGCGTTCGGCCGGCCCATCCGACCTACCAGGAAATGTCCAGGTCGTAATTATCCGACCCGCCGCTTGGGTCAAAGACCTGCACTATCGCCGTGAAATCGTTGTTCCACGACGGTTGCTGGATCACGCTTACCGTTCCGCGGCCGTCCCGCTTATTCACGCGGACCGAGCCCGGGCGTGCGGCGAGATATCCGTTGATGTTAAAGGACACACCGGATAGGCCTGTGCCCGCGACGTCCTGCGACTGTACGTCATCGCCTGAGATGACGATGTTCACCTTTTGATCGACCCGGCCACGCCATCGGACATTGCCCGAACGATAAGGCTCCTCGACCGTTTGGCCGCGTTCCCAGCTGATCTCGATCCGATAGTTATCAGCGCCGCTGCTGCGGTCGTAGATCTGCACTATCGCCGTGAAATCATTGTTGCGGTTAGGCTGCTGGATCACCGAAATGTCGCCGCGTCCGTCCAGCCGTCGTGCGTTTACGGTTTTGGCTCGCCGCGGCAAGATGCCGTTCATGTTCTGATACGATGTCGTCGCTGCGGAACCGCTCACGGTCTCAACGCGCATCGTGCCGCCGCGAATGATGATATTCGCTCGATCGTCAACGCGGCCGTTCCACGTCGCTGTTCCTGTCGTTCCCCCCGGGAACGTGGGTGTGCCCGTGCCGACCTCCAGCGGGAAATCGTACCGCCTCGAACGATTGTTGTAGCCGTCGTCGTAACCCTGCTGGTAGTAGAGGCCGATGTTAGCATCGTATCGGTGGGCGAGGCCGCCCTCGCTGCCTCGTGAATAGCGGCGGTCATTCTGGCCCTGCGTGTAGCCCGCGTCATACGCGTTGCGCTGAGCACCTGTCCAGCGAGTCGAGCCGCGAACAGAGTCGAAGCCCGCGGTATAGCCCTGCCGGTAGAAATCCTCGTACTGGTTTACATTCGAATATTTGTTTCGATGACGGCGATAGTCGTCGTCGCGGTTAGCGTTCGCGTCGGCGACGCCGTCCTGATAGCCTTCGTCATAAAATCCGCATCTGATAGGTGAGGCGGTGTTCCGGTCGCACTGGGCTGCGGCCGTGATACCGCCAAACGCCACAAGACAGAACATAACTGTCGCAAATACAAAGTTTTTCATTTGATCCTCCTATTGTTTCAAGAACTAATTAAAAGACCGGATCGATAACTCTTGATCCTCCGCTAAGATGAAGTCGATGGCTGTGACCGATGCCACAAATCAATCCCAACGTTTCTCTTTCTTAAAGCGTTTGATGACCATGTCGCGGCGGAGTTTTGGGAGGTGATCGATGAAGAGTTTTCCGTCGCAATGATCAGTCTCGTGAAGGAAAGCGCGAGCCGCATATCCCTCAGCCTCGCGCTCGAACCACTCTCCGTTCTCGTCCTGGGCGCGAAGCGTCGCCTTCATCGGCCTGACGACCACGGCGGGCACCTTGCCCACGGAAAGGCAGCCCTCATGTCCGGATTGTTCGCCCTCGATCGCGATGATCGCAGGATTTGCCGCGATCAGCTTTACGCCCTCGCAGTCCATTACAAAAAGGCGCAAATTCAATCCGATCTGCGGCGCGGCCAGCCCGACGCCCTCGGCGTCATACATGGTGTCGAACATGTCCGCGCACAGCTCGGCGAGTTCCGCGTCGAATCGCGTCACCGGCTCGCCGCGAGCCGCAAGGACGTCCGCCGGATACTCGGTGATCTTCCGAACGGCCATCTATCTCGGAATTACGCCCCGGCGCGAGGTGCGAAAGAAAGGACGATTTGAGTTAAAGCTTTTATCGGACCTCTCGCGGCACTGCCAGCAAACGACCCGCTGCTCATTGGTTGGCGAAAGGAATGTGTTGTAATGCTCGACCACGCGGTCGCATTCGCTGCAGCGTGCCGGCTCTTGTCTTACGGTTACTGGTTCAAAGGTCGTGGCTCTCATACAGTTCTCCCGCTTGAGAACAGTTTAGTTTGGTCGCATCGAAATCTCCAACGTCCGCGACTCCGCTCGCGTCATGCAAAAACCTCGCGGCTCTGTATAATCTTAGCCAATGGACCGGCAACCGCGATCCTTCACACTACAACAGATCCTTTTGTATACGGGCGTCTTCGTCGGTGTGACGGTTGTGCTTCAGCGGAGCTTACGATACGTCTGCAATAACTTGGTCGCCTTTGACTGCACGTATTATTGGCCGGTTAGCGTTTTCGGCTTTCGAATACCGTCTGTGGTCAATTTGCTTGTCGCGGGAATTGTCGTCGCGGCGTTCTATTTCGCCGTCCGCTTTCTTGAAATACGACGGTACGACCTGCGGCTCGTAATGCTCACGGGCGTTCTGCTGATCGCGGGGCTTACGCTCACGCAAGGCTATGACGTAGGCTATGTCGCACCCATCGCAGGCGATGCGCAAACGGGCGTTCTGTACCCAAACTCCGTCGAGGGGCAGGAGTATTACCACGACGCGCTGAAGGTCACGGACCCGGCAGACTTTTTTAGCCGTTACAATGAGCTGCAGCCGACGCTCAATCGTCACACCCACACGCATCCGCCCGGCGCGGTCCTGATCTTTTATTACCTGCACAAGATATTTCAAGATCCGGGGCTGATCGCACTGTTCATCATGGCCGTGTCGACGCCGGCGACGGTCTTCTTTGTCGAGCGTCTTGTACGGACCGAGCTAAGCGAGGAGACGGCGGGATACACCGCCTTCCTGTTCGCACTTTTGCCGGCTATACAGATCTATTACCTCGCGACGCTCGACGCGATGATCGTCGCCCTGCTGACGGGAACGCTCTACTTGTTCGGCTTTGGAAGAGGCCGGCTCGCAGGCGTCGGCGCGACCGCGATGCTGTGTGCGTCGTTCTTGCTTACGTTCGTGAGTTTATTCATTTTACCGGTGATCACGGGTTACGAACTGCTCGTCAAGAGGCGTCTGACGAGGTCGCTGGCCGTCATCGCCGGAGTCGCGGCATTCCACCTTTTGCTCTTTCTGATAACGGGGTATGACGCGTGGCACTCGTTCCGGACCGCCTCGCACTATGAGAATCCGCAGGGATTCATGCTGCTGGTCGACCCTGTGAATTATCTGTTCACACGACTCGAGGATGTCGCAGAGCTCGCATTCTTCTTCGGACCGTTTTTGCTTGTCCTACTGGCCCGCGGACTGCGGCAGACGGTCAAGCTGCGTCCGTTTTCTGGAATTCGCGAGTTGACCACACGGCCGCTGATCGTATTGACGATCCTCGGCTGCCTATCACTGCTCGGAATGTACGCGGTCGGTGCCTGGCGAACCGGTGAGACGGCTCGTGCGTGTGCATGGATCTATCCTTACTTGTTGTTTCCCGTCGCTTATAATGTGGATGACGCAGGGCCGGGGACACGCGTGCAGATCGCGTGGCTCGTATTTATCCAGTCGGTGGGAATGCAGCTATTCGGTAACTACTTCTGGTAGGGCCGCTCGTCGACGCAGCAGATAGACCTTCTGTCCGTAGAACTGCTGTTCACGCTCCACGGTATAGTTCGCGGCGATGAACTCCTCGAACGGTTCGCAAATGTCGGGCTGCTCACATTCCTTGTGAACCAGCAGCCAGATCTCGGTCGCGTCCGGCGGGATCTTAGAGATCGTGAATTCCGTTCGTTTCCTGGTCCGCTCGGGCGTTGGGGTGCCGAAATCAAACTCGAAAAATCGCTCATCCGGCAATATCTGATTTTGGCCTCGATAGTAGTACGGTAGCGACAGCGCGTCGTAGGTGTGAAAAAGGACGATCGGCTGGCCGGGCGATTCGTTCTGTTCGATAAAGGCCGCCACACGGGCCCAGTCGCCGGGCTTTGTGTAGTTTGGGTAGAGATTCAGAAGCGTGTAGCCAAAGGCCCCGAGAACAATGATGCCCATTGCCGGAGCGGCCATGTTGAATAGCCGGGTTTTTGAAACCCCCGAAAACACATCGCTGATCAGCGACCCCGTAAACAGAACGAGCGGCGGGAAGAGCATGGCCGCGTGCCTAATCACGACCAGCCAACCGCCGACAAGGAAGTAAGCCACAAGCAGAAATCCGAGGACGCCCGCCGTTATCGCGCCTAGCGCGATCGTGAGGTCCGAGACGCGCCGCCACCGGACGGCTGTCATGACGGTCAGCACGGCAAGTGCCCCTCGCACGAACCAGAGCCGCGCAACGGAGGCAGCCGACGTCGTTCCTGACGGATAGATCTCTGTCGGCAGCCAGAAGGTGAGGACATGGCCCCACAGGAGCTTTAGGCCCGGAATAAGCGAACGGTCGGCGAGAAAAGAGCTGCTTCTCGAGTCCAATTCGCTTCGCACATGAAGGACCATCGGAAGAAACGCGAGACCGACAGCCGCCATTGTGCCGACGTAGATCGCGGCGGACCGCCATCGGCGAAAAAGGACGAGCGGCAGCATGAGCGCCGCGAGCATTCCGCCCAGGTAATAGTTGGTATATAGCGCAGCGATGGCAAGCAGGGCGAATTTTAGCGTCGGCCAGGTGCCGGGTTTATCCTCATCCCAGAACGCGTCGAGGAAAGCGGCGATCAGCGCGACCGAGAGCAGTATTACCAGCGAATAGACCCTGATCTCGGTACTCGCCCAGAACAGGTATGGATGTAAGGCGAAGAACGCCGCAGCCAGCAGCGCAGCCTTTTCGCCGAGAAGCCGGGCGGCGAGACGTGCGAAGAGCCAGATCCCGACCACGCTGCAGAGCACCGAGAACAGGCGGGCGAAAAAGATCGAGTCGTTCGCCATTCGCCAGATACTTATGACCCAAAAGTAGAGCGGCGCCTGCTTCTGTTCTATCGCGGCGGTCTGGACGGCGTGCCAAAAACCATTTTGTGTCGCGTAGAGCGTTGACGCCTCGTCCGTCCAGATCGTGAGGAGATATGCCATCGGCAGCGCGATGGCGAGGTGGGCGGCGATCAGAATGCCCACGCCTCGGGGGCGTTTTTGCGTTTCCTGTAGCGGCATTTGAAAGGCGGTCAGGCCCTTTTGAGCTCGAGATCCGTGGCAGAACGTGTCAGCTTGCCAGCGGCGAATTTCGCGTGGCCGCCGACCGTGACAACATTGTGGTCCCGCTGCAGCAAGCCGATCGCCTCGTCGAGCAGGCCGATCTTTCGCCCGGACGCGACGGTCATTCCGGGAAAGAATTTCATCGCCTCGATCTCTTTGCCGTCGAGGAAATCGAGCGGATGCAGCAGGTACGAAGGTTCAATGCCCCGCACTCTGCACGCGGCTAAGGCTGCATGCCAATACGCCATCGCCAGGCCTCGCGAAAAGCTTAGCAGATACATCAGATAGCTTGCGTGGATGGGAGCCCTCAGAAGAGGGAAAGTCGTCACGGGTATCTCGATGAGCTTGTCCTCAGGCCCGACGAGGTGCGGCTTTAGCGGCCCGAATCCGTCGCGAAATCGTCCGAACAGCTTATTCAAACGTTCGCGTTCCTCGGCGCTCAAACTGGGCGATCGTAGCAAGTAAAACGCGCGGGCGACAGGCCCCAAAAAACTCGGCATCGTCGAGCAGTCATATTCGTAACCGCGCTCGGCGAGAACATCCAATACGTCCGCGCTCAGGCTAAAGCCCGGCCCGCGAAAACCCTTTGGCCGCTGTCCGGTCGCGTCTTCGATGGCGGCCTCGGCCAGGTCGAATTCCTTCTCAAGCTCATCACGCGAATACAAATGCAGCCACGGCTCGTGATTAAAACTGTGATTCGCTATCTCGTGCCCCGCGTCAGCTATCGAGCGGATGGCGTCGCGATTTTTCTCAAGGGCCGCATCCTGGCCGATGATGAAGAATGTGATCTTAAGGTCGCGCTCTTTTAGAAATGAAAGGATGCGCGGAACCGCGATATCGAGATACGAAGGGAAGTCTTCCCATCCCGCATCGCCGTGCGTTTTCATGTACGACCACTGATTATCGAGGTCTAATGATAAACTCGCGATCTTCATTTTCCTGCCGTGTCCTCGCGAAAGAAGCGCTCTGCAAGCTGAACTGTCTCATTGATATTGAGCGTCCCGTTAACGATGTGCGACGAATTGACGATGTGTACGCCGTCCACCGACGACTTCATGTCTGATAACTCAGTCGAATAATCGACGACAGGGATCGGGAACACCTGCCTTACTTTCGATACCTTGAATGTCACGACGTCCGACCGTTTGAAATGCGGATACATCTCCTCGAGCGCATCGAGAAAGTACTCCTCGATCTCGTCGTCAGTCATATCAAACAGCTTGTCGTCCGGTGCGACGTAGCGGGGCAGATAGACGAGCGCGTTGCCGTTGAATTCCTCTTTATCCACGATCGCGGTCATCTCGATGATGCCGGTGAACGGCGTGTCGTCAGTTATGTTCGTGACGTAGTAATCGGACAGCGAATTCTTCAACATTACCGACGCGCAGACGATGCCTTGATAGCGAATACCGCGAAGCGAACGGCGTTCGGCCTCGCCCAGGTCGGGCAGCATGCGTTCAGCCTTGTCCGACGGGCAGGTCATGATCACGCGGTCGAACTGCGCGACTGACTTGTCCTCGGGGAACGGGACGACCGTGCTCGCGTCCAATTGCGGCTCCGACATAAATGCACCCGAGAAGCCCGGGGCAACTGCCGCGGCGGCCTGGAATGTCGCGTACTTGGTCTTTTGCTTTACGACGTTCGGCTTTGCGTCGCGGTTCCGCCGGGCGGCCACGGTGGTCACCTTAAGCTTTCCACTTGGCACCTTTTCGACGGACTCGACCGGCGAATTCAGCCTGATCTCGACACCTTTCTCAATGAGCACATCGCTGAATCGCGAAAGCACTTTGGCGTAGCCGCCGCGAACATAGCCGAACATCTCACGCTTCATGCCCGAGTTGCGGGCAGAGTACATTCGCTGAATCGAGGCCCAGATGAATGAGGCCGCGGTCTCTTTGTACGCGTCACCGAGCTTGGCCTTGAGCAGCGGTTTCCAGATCTTTTCGAATGTCTTTCGGCCCGACCAGCGTGTCAGCCATTTCTCGACGGAGAGCTGTTCCAACCGGCGCCAGTCCTTTACTTTTGAGGCGTAAAAAATAGTGGCCCCGAGCCGCAGCCTGTCGATCAGTCCGATCGCGGGAAAGGTCAGGAATTCCTTAGTGTTCGACATCGACAGCAATTCGCCGTCGGTATAGAAACCGGTCTTGGTCTCGACCCACTTGAACTCGTCGCCGAGGCCGATCTCCTCGATCAGGTTGCGTGTGTGGCGGTCCGAGGCGAGCACGACATGATAATGCTTGTCCCAGACGATGCCGCCGATCTCCCAGACCGAGGCGAGGCCGCCGATCTCGGGCGCGGATTCAAAGAGAGTTACGTCCGCCCCCGCGTCTGCGTAACGCATTGCCAGCGTCATGCCGAGAAAACCCGAGCCGACTATCGCGATCCTTTGTTTCATTCGAGATTATTGCCGGGTAGATGGCTGACGGAGGGACGGCGTGCATATCAGAATATGCATCTCGTACTCCGTTCGATCGGCACATCTGCCGGAGTCCTTATTTCGGAAACTCGTCCGATGCCGGTGTGAGCTCCGCTGGTGATAAAGAAGGTTGAATTGCGCGGGATTTCCCAAACATTCGCAGCATCGCGAGATGCGACAGCAGCTTTACGGTGCCGACGACGGTCTTGAGCGTGTTCATCTTTGACACGCCGAATAGACGCACGGCGAGAACGGTCGGGAATTCGACGATCTTTCCGCCCTCGAGATCCAGCAAACCGAGCATCTCGGGCACGCCGTGAAATCCCGGCGCCGTTGGATTGATATTCACCATCGAGCTGCGGCGGAACACGCGGAAGCACGCGGTGTAGGACGCGATCTTTGTTCGCAGCACGCGGCGATAGAGCACCGATGCGCCTTTGGACAGCAGCAGGCGCCAGCCCGGCACGTTCTGCACGCCGCCGTCCTTGTGATAGGGCGACGCGGTGACCATGTCAACATCGCCCTTCATCAGCGGGATCATCTTCGCAAGCTCGTGCGGGTCGAAGGTGCAGTCACAGTCGATCGAGCAAACAAATTCGGTCCTCGCCGCACGGATGCCGGTCATGATGCCGCCTGCGACGCCTTTGTTGGCCTCGTGCTGGATGAACTGAACATTTCGCCGCTCGCCAAACAACTCGTGCATCACGTTCCAAGTGTCGTCCTGGCTCTTGTCGTCGACAAATATCAGTTCGGGCGTATAGCCGATCTTGTTCAGCTTGGATTCGACCGAGGTGAGTGTCTTGGCGAGATATGGCAGCGATTCCTGCTCGTTGTAGCAGGGAATGACTATCGAGACTGGCGTGAGATCCCTGGATGAGACCGCAGCGGCCTCGATCGTTTCTTCGCGTGCAGCCAATTGCGGTGCCGACGAGCGGATCTCGTCGAGGATGCCCAAATGCGATGCGATGCCGTCGCAGTCGTAGAGAGCAAGATTCTCGTGCAGGATCCATTCCATCTTGTCGAGCTTGCGATAGTGACGGATGCGGTTCATCCTCGATGCCGCCGAGATGCGCGGCTGCTCGGGGTCGAGTTCCCAGACGTGAAAATAGAATACGAATGGATCGTCCTGCTTCTTGTTCCAGTTCTTAACGGCCTTTCGCAACAGCGTATAGGGGAGCTGGCGAACATAGTTGCCGCCGGAGATCGGAAGCAGGCCGACGCCGAGATCGATCGTCGAATATGGGAATTCCCAGATCTTTGTGCCGCCGGTGCTGATCTCGTGCGCGACGCGCTTCGCCTTCTCCGTTCGTGAATTAGGCATGAATGACGCGTCATATGCGAAGCCGCGGCTCGCAAGCGTATCGAGCACCCAGCCGCTCTGTTCAAAATTTAGTTTCTCGGCCGCGCGATAGCCTACCACGCGCTGTCCGCAGGCTTGCTCGATGACGTCGTTCGTTCGGCTCAGATCGTCGCGAAATTCGCCGGGCGTAAGGTTTCGCGGGCTGCGATGATAATAGCCCCGGCTCGCGACCTCGTGCCCTCGACGCGAGATCTCACGGATCAGGTCCGGGCTGCGTTCGGCGATCCAGCCAAGAACGAAAAACGTCGCCTTCGTGTCGTAACGGTCCAGCAGGTCGAGCGTCTTGAGCGTGTTTTGCTCGTAGCGCGGTTCAAAATTCGACCAGTTGCGCTCTTGTATGAGGTTTTCGAATGCGCCGACGTGGAAATAGTCCTCGACCAAAATGGTGAGCAGATGTCGTCGCTGGGTCGTCTCGTTCGTCATTGTTGGCACTCGTGACTGTGAGGTAATGCTCGCCGTTCGTAGGGCAATACGCGGCCGCAATCGAAAGAAAGGCCTAATGGCGGCAAAATCCTAAAACGCCGCGTGCTGCGAGGAAAGTATTACCGCCGGCGACGCCAGCTTGTCCTCGATCACGCGGACGATATTTTGCGCCGCACGGCCGTCGCCAAAGGGATTTGCGACCTCCTTGACTGACTTTACCCAAGTGTCGACAGCGTAATTTTTCTCCAGCATTTGCTTGAGATTGCCCGGCGAGCCTACGAGCTTTGCGACGCCCGAACGTATCGCCTCGGGCCGCTCTGTATTCTCACGCAGCACCAGCAAAGGTTTGCCCAGCGAAGGAGCCTCCTCCTGCACGCCGCCAGAATCTGAGACGATCAGCCACGAGGCCTTCATTATCGCGAGAAAATCTGAGTAATCGAGCGGTGCGAGCAGGTGAATGCGATCGCGTTTGCCAAGCAGTTCCTTGGCGATATTCTTCACGTTCGGGTTTGGATGGACAGGGAAAAGCAAGCTGACGTCATTATGCCGCTCGACAAAATCGCGAAGTATTTTCAGGTTCCCCGTCATCGTTTCGCCAAAACTCTCGCGGCGATGAGTCGTGAGCAAAATGCGTTTCTGCCCGCGAGTCGCGTCGATCAGCTCGGTGATCTCGGGCGACACCGTGAGGTGCTTGAGCATGTACTTCATCGCGTCGACGACAGGATTGCCGGTCACGAATATCTTTTCTGACGCCACGCCCTCGTCGAGCAGATTGCGGCGATTCTTTTCGGTCGCGGCAAAATGGAACGACGCCGCCTGCGAGATCATGCGGCGGTTCATTTCTTCCGGGAACGGACTCATCAGGTTGCCCGAGCGAAGGCCGGCCTCGACGTGGCCGACAGGAATTTGTTTATAAAATCCGGCAAGAGCGCCTGCCAAAGCCGTCGTCGTATCGCCCTGAACGAGGATCAGGTCAGGCTTTTCTGCGGCGATGATCTTGTCGAGTTTTGCTATAACGCGCGAGCAGACGTCGTTGGGCGACTGATTGCGTTTCAT
>CAZWSK010000035.1:0-17786 GCA_964636445.1 uncultured Chloracidobacterium sp. | reverse complement strand
GTGACAAATTCGCCGCGGGCGATCTTCGCAGCCCAGCGCGAGCGTTCCTCCGGCGGGACGACCGATACATCCGTAGGCTTCATCTCCGCTACGGTCGCAGGTTGTTTAACGAATCCGCGGGCGTGCTGCCGAGGGCTGTCAGCTCGGATGGCACTCGAGATCAGCTTGATGTGCGTCGGGGTCGTGCCGCAGCAGCCGCCGACAAATCGCGCGCCGGCCTGAACGAACCGCCGCGAAAATTCCGCCATATACTCCGGCGAGCCCATGTAAAACTGCCGTCCCTGAACGTCACGAGGCAGGCCGGCGTTGGGTTGCGCCGATAACGGCTTATTTGTCACCGCACGCATGTCCTCGAGAGCGTGCAAAACGTGGGTCGGGCCCATCCCGCAGTTGAGGCCGATCACGTCTGCTCCAATTTGGTCGAGCTTCTGTGTGAACGTCGCAGGGGCGGTGCCGAATGTCGTCTTAATATCCGCCTGGATGGTCATCTGCGCAACTATCGGCAAGTCGCACAGTTCACGGACGGCCGCGATCGCCTGCTCGATCACGGGCAGTTCCGAGAAGGTCTCGAGCACGAACAGGTCAACGCCGCCTTCAAGCAACGCTGCGACCTGCTCCTTATACATCTCCTTGGCCTCGCCAAATGACGTCGGTCCGAATGGCTCGATCCGCAGGCCTAGCGGCCCGATCGCACCGGCCACGAACACCTTATCGTCCGCTGCCTCGCGTGCGAGGCGTGCCGCCGCGACGTTGATATCGCGAAGTTTCGATTCCAATCCATACGTCTGCAATTGATGCCGGGTCGCCCCGAACGTATTCGTCTCGATGATGTCCGCTCCCGCCGCGACATACTCGTCATGTACCTCACGCACGAGGTCGGGCGCCGCGATATTTAACTCATCGTAAGAGCGGTTGATATAGACTCCCTTGTCATACAAACGCGTCCCCATCGCTCCGTCAAATACGTAAACACGATCAGAATCGATGAGCTCTCTAAAATTCTTCATAACGAAAAAAGTCTCGCCAAACAGCGAGACTCTTTTGAGCAGAAAAGATTGTCTGTCAGCTGTTTAGCAGTTTATTTAACGTGGTCGCAAGTCGCAATAACTCACCACGATGTTACCACCGATAATCCTGCTTTCTCCTTCCGGTGTCAAGCCGATCACTCGCTGGTGTTCTTGAGATCGCCGTACAACGCGTAATCTGCCTTGGGCCCTGACAATTCCAGCCGCCAGTGCGTAAAATCGCTGGAGTTGTCACAGCCGTTGCCGCGTCCTTGGAGGACTAGGAAATAGGTCGTTCCCGGAGCGATGCCCTTCTTTAGGAAACCCGTGGCCGAGCCGACCGGGCCCTTGAACCGCAGCTCTTTATAGATCCACACCATCTCGCCCTCTTCGCGTTTTTCGCGCAGGTCGACGCCGTATTTGACGTATGTTCGCGGCATCGGCAGCGTGAGTTTTCCTTCGCGTCCCGACGCAGACTTTATGGTGAATTCCCAACGGCTTCTCAGGAAATTCTTCGTCACAGTGAGGTCGATCGACTTGCCGTCGTTCTCGTCTTTGTCGAGGTCGCTCAGGCCCTTGATGCCGTCCCAGCCGGCCTCGGTCATGTAAAGGTCGGCCGGCGCCTCGAATTTGATCTCGTCAAAGATATCGAGCATGTACGATTCGGGCTTCTGCGTCCAAATGAAATAAGTCCCCTCATCGACGCAGCACGCACACGCGAAGGTGTCGGCAGGGAGGGCGAACAGGCAAAGCAGGGAAAGGGCGCAAACGAGCAGTTTTTTCATCACAGGTCTCCTAACGTTTTTGGCAATTACGGCAAAAGTATGTTGACCGTCCACCTTGTTTTAACCGACCTATCGGCGTTTTGCAATTAGAGCAGGGCTCGCCCTCGCGGCCGTAAACGAACCATTGCGGGTCGTCGCTCTGACTAAAGTAGTTGCCCTCAAGGTTTCGCGGATCGACGTGCAGTAATTCTGCCCCGCCTATCGCGGTTTGCAGTACGGTTCGAATACTCTCAAAGAGCATTGCCGCCCGCGGTTTCGACACTTTGTTAGAACGCATCGCCGGATGGAGTTTTGCGTGAAACATTGCCTCCGACGCATAGATGTTGCCGAGGCCGGTGACCTTTGTTTGGTCGATCAGAAATTCCTTAAGGCTGCGTTTCGACGCTTTGAGCGACTCGTGGAGGAAGGCCGACGTAAAGTCGGCCCCAAATGGCTCGGGCGCGAGCTTCGCCAGCTCTTTTGCCTCGTGCAACTTAGTGGTGGGTACAATCTTCATCAAGCCGAAGTGCCGCGGGTCATCAAAAACAAGCTTCTCATCGCCGTCGAGTTGAAAGACCGCATGCGTAAATTTCGGTTCGCCCTCCTCCATGGGCAGCAGCGAGAACCGGCCGCTCATCCGAAGATGGACGATCAGGGTCTTGCCGTTATCGAGATCTATGAGAATGTGTTTGCCACGCCGGTGAACAAAATTGATCGTGGCGGCGGCCAGTGCAGACGAAAACCTTCGCGGCAACATGTCCGGCGCGAGCCGCGGCCGTAAAAGCTGTGCTGTCAAGATCTTACGCCCTCGAATAAGCCTGTCGAGCGAGCGGGAAATGAGTTCGACTTCGGGCAGTTCGGGCATAAAGAACGACCGCGTAGCGGTCCCTGATTGTAGCCGTGGGTTTAAACCCACGGACAGCCGGCACATACGATTCCGTCGCGTAGCGACGATTGAATCAACGCCTACGCTCTCATTCAGCCGTCGCTACGCGACGGGATGTACCGGTGCATCTAACCGTGGGTTTAAACCCACGGCTACAATCACACATCGCTACGCGATGCACGGATTTTACACCTTCGTATAATCCGTCAACGCCGTCTTGTCTCCCAGGACCGAGCCCGGCCCGACGACGGCGTTGCGTCCGATGTGGCAGCTGCGGCCGATCACCGCGTCATGGATCTCGGCCGCCGCAGCGACGCGCGTGTGGGCCCATATCACGGAATTCTCAACGACAGCTTTTTCCTCGAGCAGCACGCCCGGGCCGATAACGCTATTGACGACCCGGGCGCCAGGCTTGATGGTACAGTCCTCGCCGATGACCGAATTGCGGTCGACCTCGGCGTGCGTGGCCACATCGTCACGCCCGGGGCTTTCGATCTCAAAGCCCTGTATCGCGCCGCTCAAGAAATCGTGATGCGCCTTAAGATAGCTGGCCGGCGTACCGATATCGAGCCAATAGTCGTTCTCGATCACGTAGGCGTAAAACGGCAGCTTGCGTTTTAGAATATCGGGAAACACGTCGTATTCGAATGAGCGGTTCGCGTCCTTAGCGATGATGTCGAGGATCGACGGTTCTAGCACGTAAATGCCTGCGTTTATGTTGTTTGTGGTCAGGCCGGCAAGTTCATCGGGCTGTGGTTTCTCAATAAATCTCTGAACGCGGCCCGCGTCGTCCGTCTCAACCAACCCGTATCTCGAAGGGTCTTCAACAGGCATTAGAGCGATCGTGGCCTCAGCGCCCTTCGCCTGATGCAATTCGAGAACTCTCGTCAGATCGACAGTCGTCAGGATGTCGCCGTTAAAAACGACCGTCGTCTCGCGCAGGGCGTCCTCGGCAAACTTGTAAGCCCCGCCCGTGCCCATCGGGCTCGGCTCGGTGATATAGGTCAGGCTTACGCCAAATTCGGCCCCGTCGCCCAATATCTGCCGTATCTTGTCAGGCTGATAGCTCAAGCTCAGAGCGATGTCCGTGATCCCCGCCTTTTTCAGAACATCGATCTGATACAGCAAAAACGGCCGGTTAACGACCGGTACGATCGGTTTCGGTGTGTAAACGGTCAGCGGCCTGAGCCGTGTGCCCTTGCCGCCAGCTAGAATGAGCGATTGCATAGAAACTACAAGACTAAGAGACCCCGCGCTAAAAATCAAAGCGCTGTCCAAACGCCGCTGTTTGTGACGTGAAAGATGCGCGCGAGTGACGAAAATGTAACTGAATCGTTCAACATTGATAAAATACGTTGACAGCTTCCGTTCCGGCTGATATTCTGTATCCCACAGGTCCGTAAGGGTTTACCTGTGTCCTTCCTTCCATGAAAAAGACCCTCACGGCTTTGTCCGGCGGACTATTTTCCGCACCCCAAAAACAAGCGACAATGGGCTTCGATAAAGTAAAGGCGATGCGCAGTGCGGAGAAGTTCGTGGCGCAGGGCAAGATACGGCAGGCGATAGCGGAATACAGGGCCGTTGTGGACAATGATCCGCGCGATATCGCCACGCTTAATATGCTTGGCGACCTTTACGTGAAGGCCTCCGAAAAGCGCGATGCCGTGAACTGCTACATGCAGGTCGCGGACTATTACAACAAACAGGGCTTCGCGCAAAAGGCCATCGCCGTTTACAACAAGATCTCACGCATCCAGCCCGATTCCATGGATGTCTCGGCAAAGCTTGCCGAGCTGCACAAGGTAAAAGGCTCGCTCGCCGAGGCGCGTTCGCATTACACGATGCTCGCCGAGCATTACCAGAAACAGGGCCGCAGGCTCGAGGCGCTGGCGATGTACAAGCAGATCGCCCTGCTCGACCCGAACAACACCGACGTTTGCCTCAATCTCGCCGATTCCTACCTTCGCGAGAATCAAAAGGATGACGCTGTCGAAGCTTTTGCCGAGGCCGGCGCCCGTTTCAGCCGCCTCAGTCGTCACGAAGAGGCCATCCGCGCGCTGATGAAGGGCTATGACATTCGCCCGACCGATCTGAGAATTCTCAACGGTCTCGTAAAAGCCCAGACCGCTCTCGGCCGCGCCGCAAAGGCCGTGTCGCTGCTTGAGGAGATCCTCGAGAACGAGCCCTACAACCGCGAGGTGCTGTTTCTCTTGATCGAGTGCTGCATCGACTCGCAGAACGCCGCAGGTGCGGAAAAAGCTGTCGTCAAACTCGTCGAGACCGAACCTGCGAACTACCCGAAATTCCTAGACCTGATCCGCATCTACCTGAACCTGAACGACGCGAATTCCGCCGCCCGCATCCTGACGATGTCGGCCGAATATTTGCTCGCCGGCGGCCAGTCGGAGGAATGCGGCCAGTGGATAAACGAGATACTCGAACGCGACCCGAACCAGCTCGCCGGTCTGCGGCTGCTCGTGCGTTACAATACGTGGCTGAACGACGAGAACGGTATCCGCCTCGCGCTCGAGAGGCTGTACGCCGCGTCATCGGCGCAGGGCTCGGTCGAGGACGAGCGTGTGGCCCTCAAACAACTCGTCGTAATGCGCCCGCACGAGACCCGTTTCCGCGATCGCCTTGCTGAGATCCGTGAGCAATACGGCGCGGACGAGGACGAGGATGAATTACCGCCGGTGCCACCCGAGGCAGACGGCGGGGAACATTCCACCGAATACGACCTTCAGCCGGTGTCGGCCATCGAGCGTAACGGCGAGGTCATCGACGCTCAGGTCGTCGAGACCGTTCACGTATCAGTGAACGGAAACGGCCAAGAGGCGCCGCAGCTATCGCACGCGGACGAGCAGAAGATACAAAAGGAACTCGAGAGCATCGAGTTTTATATTGACAACGACTATTACGAGCTTGCCGAGAAGGCGCTGATCGAGATCGCCGCAGAATACGGCGATCGGCCTGAGTTTGACGAGTTGAGACGAAAGATCGGCCTGGAGCCGCCGGCGGAAACGGTTGCCGAGATCGTGGTCGAGGAATGCGTCTCAGCCAGCGCGATCGGCATCGACGAGATCCGCCATGAGCTGGGCCTGGACGAAGAAAGCCAGTCAGCCGACAACGGTGACTTTGAGACCCATTATCAAATGGCCGTTGCGTACCAGGAAATGGGCCTGATGGAGGACGCCATCCGCGAGTTCCAGGACGCCGCCGATCTCGTCACGCCGAATGACGGCACGCGCCGTTACTTTCATTGCGCCAACCTGCTCGGTCACTGCTTCTTGCAGAACGGCATGGCCCACCACGCGATCACGTGGTTTGCCCGTGCACTGGACACGCAAGACCTGTCAAAAGAGGAATACCACGGCCTGTGGTACGAACTTGCCGCCGCCCACGAGGCCAACGGCGACGACGACGAAGCCGCGCTGCTTTTCGAGAAGATATACGCTGAGAACGTAGACTTTCGGGATGTTGCCAGCCGGGTCCGGGAATTTATTTCAGCACATTAGGTCGTCCTGAAGAGGGTGATGGAAGCAAAGAGGGCGAGCAGTTCAGGCTGCTCGCCCTCTTTGTCATTGTGATGTGGGGCGTTAGTTACCAAAAGCGCTAGGCGTCGGTATGTCGCCGTTCTGTCCCCACGGCAGGCTCATAAACTGGCCGTTCGATGAGCGCCTGACGTACCAGATCCCGTTCGACGGCCGAAAGACACCTATGTCCGCTTTGCCGTCGCCGTCATAGTCGCCGGAGATCGGCACATCGGCCGTGGTACCGAAGACCGAATAAGAATATGTAGCGGTCGCCGAATTCCTCACTACCCACAGTCCTGTCGAGGGGCGGAAGATCGCGAGATCGGCCTTTCCGTCACCGTCGTAATCGGCGGGTGCGATCTTGTCGCCGTTCTGGCCGAACCGCTCGCCAAAGACCGATCCGTTCGAACTGCGGATGTGATACCAATCGCCCAGCGACGGCCTAAAGATCGCGAGATCGTTCTTACCGTCACCGTCGAAATCGCCGACCGTCGGGAGATCACCGTTCGCCCCGAACTGGAAGCCGAAAAAGCCGCCGGTCGATGAATTTTGCCGATACCACGTTCCCTGGCTGGGCCTGAAGACATTCAGGTCGGCCTTGCCGTCGCCGTCATAGTCGCCGGGAGCGGGCAGGTCTTCGGCCGAGCCGAAAACGGGATACATAACCGTGCCGGTAGAGCTTCGCAGGATATACCAGGTGCCGGACGACGGGCGATAGATCGCGATGTCCGTCTTGCCGTCGCCGTCATAGTCCGCGGGTGCGAGCTTGTCGCCGGAGGCCCCAAATTGTATGCCCTGGAATCCGGCCGTCGAGCGCTGAAGATACCAGGCGCCGTTAGAGGGCCGAAAGACCGAATGGTCCGTCTTACCGTCGCCGTCGTAATCGAACTGCGGCGTGCCGTTGACGATAAACGTCCGCTCGTACGGCGTACCGTTAAACGTCGCGGTAAAGCGCCATACGCCGCGGGGAGCGTTTGCGGGCAAAACACGGCTCCAGTACCAATACGAAGCGAGGTAGGTTTGTGTACTCGAATGGCTCCAGTTGCTGAACACCGAACCGTCGGGACGGAGGATCGAATAGGCCGTCTGCACTCCCGCCGGCTGATCGCGATAGTACGCCGATGCGAATACGGTTTCACCGCTCTTAAAGAACCGCTTCTCATTCTTCGTTTCGGTCGTCGGACATGTCGGGAAGACAGGCGCGCCCGAGCCGGTCATCAGGTTGTTTATGCGAGGAACATCGTAAGCAGGCTGGCTTGCCCACCAGGTGAACGAGTTCAGCGTATTGCACGGGCCTTCATACGGATCCTGCAGCTGGCCGGATGCGTTGTACAACTCAAAATGAAGGTGCGGGCCGGTCGAGCTGCCCGAGCTGCCCACGATTCCCAGCTTCTCCCCCGCTATGACCGTTGAGCCGATAGGTTTTGACGTCAGCGAGCCATTCTTCATATGGCCGTACCATGCGACAGATCCATCCGAATGCTGCACATATACGGCATTCCAGTCGTTACCGTTCATCGCACAGTTCCGATCAAAATTACCGTCGCTCTTTAGAACGATCGTGCCCGGAGCTGCTGCGACGATCTCGACGCTATCCTCATCCATCATCCTCCACGGGAATGGCCATGTGAAGATATCTATGCCCCTGTGATTATAACCCTGGCCGTCATAGGTGCGGGTGCCGCAATTCCAGTCACGCAGCTGGTTAGGGAAGGCCGTGTTCTGATCGACGAAGTTCGAAATGGCGTCAATATCAAAATCTGTCACGCCCGCCGCTTTTCTTAGCGGCCAGGACAAAGCAACAACCTCCGGGCTGGGCCGTCCCAACTTACCGGCCTGTTCGAGCATGCGGCGGTTTGTTTCGATCTGATCCATGATGCTCTGCCGCTGGGCGTCGCTCATCTCGTCGGCCGGTAAAGTCTGGCTCGGGCCGCCGCCGAGAGGCTCGGAAATCGCCTGCTGTTCCTGCGCGTGTACGGGCGTTTGGCCGATATCGAAGGGCGACCAGAGCGCGAAAATAATTGCTATCGACAGGGTGGAAATCGTCAATGCGGTCTTCATAAACTCTCCTGTAGTGTGTGCCTCGATCCGAGCTTAAATCGCCGGACCTGTAAATACCTATGCGAAAGATCGGGGGAAAACCTGCCAAAATATTCGCAAAAATGCGATTTCACGCTCGGTACTGTTGATCGGGGGGACGGCCTATTCGCCGCGATTATACATCTGCGAGTCAAACTGGTCTAGCACGTCGCGAGCTTCGTCGGAATCGAACTCATAAGCCTTTTGGTCTAGAGCAGCAGCAGCGATGCCTTGATAGAGAGGGTCGTCGAGCAGCGGAAGCAGCGTTGGGACTGGCATCATCGCAAGCGTTTCGTATGCGATCGCCCTTATCTGCGGGATCTCGGTCTGACGGACGATCTCTGCGATCTCGCCCGCGGAATACCGTTCCGCGAGCGTGTCGGCAAGGCGGTCGAGGCGGTGGTAATCGTTTTTCTGCACAGCCCGAGAGGCGAGCAGGATGAATACCTCGGCCGAAGCGGACTGCGATTCGAGCACCCGCACGCACGTGTCTGCAAGCTGGGTTATCTCGCTGAGTTTTTCCTGGTCGTTGCGTACCTCTGAGGCTCTCGAGCGTTCGTCGAGAGCGGTGAGCAGACTACTGACTTCCCAGTCGGCGGTGGCGTCGTAGAAGAATTTTGGTGCCTGGGAGCCGGACGCGGGCTTGCCCTGCATCGCTCCGACGAGCATTTTTTGGGTGTTTGGCCTCAGGCCTTCCCAGATTGTCGCGATCTTTCCGCCGAATTCCTTGATCGTCATGTCAACAATTCAAGTTTGCTATCGGTGGATTTATAAGTCAAGCCTGTTGTTTTTTTGCGATCGTATCGGCCATTTTCGCCTCGACAGACGCCAAAGCCGTCTCGAATTCGGGCGAGTTTTCATCGACATATTCGAGCAAAGCAAATGGAATATCGCCTAAATACCGCAGTTCCCACGCGGTTTCGTCCTGAGAAGGCGGCCGCGAGAACCAGGCCGCGTCGATAGTTGAGCTTCTGACATCGATATCGCCGAACACCCCTGATGAGCCGTGTTTCGCGGACTCAGAAAGTAAAACACGGCGGAGTATCCAGCCGTGTCTTACGTAGGTCTCTATCGTATTTCGGACTGCGTCCGGGTTTGTCATTTCGACTTGTTCTGCGTCGGGTCCGGCGGCAGGTTCTTCGGTATCGACATATTCGACGGGACCGCGCCGTTTGTATTGATATTTGTCATCGGGATCGTGTTGCCGGCGATCGCGTTCGCGGCTTCCTTTTCCTTATAGTCTAGGCCTTTGCCGGGCGATTTCCACGAGCCCGCAAAAATGTCGCCGACGGCGAGTTTCCAAACGCCGTCTTCGAGAATGAACGGAAGGTCCTCCCATTTGCTCTCTTTTGAATTCCAGACCTCGACGGCGCCCATATCGTCTTTTATTCGCTCGTCGCGTATCGTCGGCAGCGTCTCTGAGAATGTGGTGGCGGTGAATCCGTTCTCATACACCTTCTCGATAGGGGTGTTGTTGCGCTGCGAGACCATAACGCCCAAGTCGACGGATTTTTTCGAGATCTCTTTCTTGATCGCGTCGGTGTCCTTGCTCTTGACCGCCGCGAAGAGCCGCTTATAAGCCTCGGTGGGCGTGTCGTTTCCCGCGGACGGGGCAGCGGGGCCGGCACTACCGCACGCAAATGCGCCCGCGAGCAGGGAGAGTGTGAAAACCAGAATCAATATCCTTTTCATTGCCTCAAAAGTATATTATGCCGCCGCCGATATCCGCAATTCGCGTAGCATCGACCGATAGCCCCCGGACGCAAACGCGAACGTAGGGGAGCGTGATCGAACGTCGAGATCTAGATAGGTGTCGATCGGGAAGTTAAGGTAGACGGGATTCCGCGGCGCTTGAACCTCGCTCCCTCACGGACGCATTTCTGCCTGGAAACCTATGATATTATTTACGCGTTTCCGGACGGAGGCGACCAAATGAAACAGTGCCCGACGTGCCAGTCTCAGTATGCGGACGAGACTCTGTCTTTCTGTCTTCAAGACGGAACTCCGCTCGTCGACGTGGTCCCGAGCGACACTCCGACGGTGGTGCTTGGCGAGACAGAGACGTTTGTCGCCCGCGGTCCTCAGCCGGGAAGCTCGCACGCCTGGCAGCCCTCAGAGGTTACGCGGGTGCAGAGCTTTGAGCAGCCGGTTCCGCAAAAGAGCAGTTCGAAAACGGTGCTTGCTGTCATCCTGACGGCTCTCGGAATGCTGGTCGTCTTCGGCATGATCGGCGTGGCCGCCTTGTTGTATATGAACTCTGGCGGAAAGACCACGGTCTCGAACGCCAACACGAATGTCGTTCTCCCGCCGGTAAATCTAAATTCGAATTCATCACTCAACGCAAATTTGCCCGCGGGCACGCCCGTCCGCCCGTCGCCGACACCCGAGTCGTCACCTCGTCCCTCGCCGAAGCCGACCGTTGACGAGCCGCCCCCGCGTGATCTTGCGAGATATCCGTCCACGACTCGGCTGAGATTCGCTCGCGGCGCATATACGACATCCTTTTCCGGCGATCTCAACCCGGGCGACCAGCGCTCACTTGTACTGGCGTGCCGTGCGGGCCAGTCGCTGTCGGCATCGATCTCAGGCGGAGCGTCGTGTGTGAGCATTCGCGGCGGCGGTTCATCGTACCGCACGACGACGAGGGGTGGCGACAATTATGTAACGGTAACGAACCGATGTTCGGAGGGCACGCGGTTCAGCATCTCGATCACGGTTATCTAAGGCGATGAAGATCTGTCCGCAGTGCCAGACGCGATACCAGGACGACACGCTCTCGTTCTGCCTGGATGACGGCACGCCGCTTGTCGCGGGACCGCAGTCGGACACGCCGACCGTTGTGCTCGGCGAGACTGAGACCTATGTCGCACGCAGCGGCTACCAGTCACCGCCGTCGGAGGTGACGCGTGTTGAGAGTTTCGAACATTCCCCGCCGAAAGCCGGCTCGAACACCGCCCTGATCGTTACGGTGACGGTCTTGTCGATGCTTCTTCTCTTTGCTGCCATCGGCATAGGTGCGTTCTTGTATATGAATTCCGGCGGACCCGCGGCCACTAGGCCAAACATCAACATCGATCTTCCGCCGACAAACCTGAATAAGAACTTTAACGCCGGCTCGCCCGCGACGAATTCGAATTCATCCGCCTCGCCGTCACCGGTCCCAACCGTCTCAATGCCGTCCGCGAATACGAACGCCAACACGGCCGTGCCGCCGGTACCGCCTGTTTCTGACGACGAGCCGGCACGCCGCGAGATCCCGTCGCTTGTCAATCGCTGGAAGTCGAGCCTCGAGTCGCGAGACCTCGAGGGCTATATGGATAATTACGCCTCGACTCTAGACTATTACACGCGAAGCGGCATGAGCCGCAGCGCCGTAAGGGCCGACAAGGCGCGGGCGTTCAACAGCTACAACTCGATGCGGGTGAGTATCTCGAATATGACCGTGACGTCCGATGCACCGAGCTACGCGACGGCAACGTTCGACAAGGAATGGACCTTCTCGGGCGGCAGCACTTCGAGCGGCAAGGTCCGCAGCCAGCTTAAATTCCGCGAGATCGGCGGTAAGTGGCTTATCATTTCTGAACGCGACGTCCGCGTTTATTACACTCGGTAGCAGATGAATGCTCTCAGATTTGACGGCACGGAACTATCGGTTGCCAACGTACCGCCGCCGAATAACGCGGCCGAGGCCCTCGTGCGTGTGACGCTCTCGGGCATCTGCAATACCGACCTCGAGATCGCCCGCGGTTATGCGGGATTTACGGGTACGATAGGTCACGAGTTTGTCGGTGTGGTCGAAAGAGCAGAAGGGCGGCCGGACCTTATCGGCGAGCGCGTCGTCGGTGAGATAAACGCCGGCTGTGGGACCTGCGAAGAATGCCTGTCAGGCGACTCTCGCCACTGTCCTACACGAACGGTCCTCGGAATTGTCGGCCGCGACGGTGCTCACGCGGAATATCTCCAATTGCCTGCCCGCAACCTGCTGGCTGTTCCCGACTCCGTGACCGACGGGCAAGCCGTGTTTGCCGAACCGTTGGCGGCCGCATACGGCATAACAGAACAAGTCGAGATCGCACCCGAAACGTCCGTCGCCGTCATCGGCGACGGCAAGCTAGGCCTGCTGTGCGCGATGTCGCTCCAATTGAGATCGAAAAACGTGACGATTGTCGGCAAACATCCGAAAAAACTGAACATCGGAACAAACGCAGGCGTGCGAGCAGTACTTCTCGACGAGGTCGATCACCTGATGTCATCAGGCTTTGACGTCGTCGTGGAGGCCAGCGGTTCAGAGTCCGGCTTCGCGACGGCCATGGACCTGGTCAGGCCGCGAGGCAAGATCGTATTGAAATCGACCTTTCACGGCACCCCGGCATGGCAGGCATCGCGCGTCGTGGTTGACGAGATCACTATCGTCGGCTCGCGATGCGGCAGATTTGGCCCGGCGTTGGACCTTCTTTCTGCGGGGCAGATCGACGTCACGCCGCTGATATTTGACGAGTTTCCACTCGGCGCCGGCGTCAAAGCAATGGAACATGCCGCCGCGAAAGGCGTGTTAAAGGTGCTGCTAAGGCCATAAAAGGCCTTTGGTATAATTATCAGGACAGCGAGATCTTCTCGGGAGTTTTCAGTATGCGTAGTATTTCAGGCTTGGGCGCGGCGTTTGCGGCCCTAGCGTTTGTTTTTGTCACGGGCGTTTCGGCCCAACCCGGATCGGCATCTGCTTTTGCTCAGGCAGCGAGGAAGGTCGAGCCCGCCGTCGTCAGTATCGATACTAAAAGCCGCGTGACACGTCCCGTCGCCCAAGCGACGCCCGCTCCGGGCGATCAGAACGACATGCTCGAATTCCTCCGCCGCCAAATGCAGCAGAGGCCCGTTCGGGTCGTGGGCAGCGGGTTTATCGTCGACAAGGCCGGTTACATCGTCACAAACGCCCACGTCGTTGATGGCTCGGCAAAGATCACGGTAAAACTCGACAACGGTGAGGAACTGACAGCGTCGCTCGTCGGCGCCGATGAGGAGACCGATATCGCCGTCCTCAAGGTGGATGCACGCCGCGAACTTCCTTTCGTGAAATTTGGCGATTCGGAAAACGTGCAGGTCGGCGATTGGGTCATCGCGATCGGTTCGCCTTTCGGACTCGACAAAAGCGTTACCGCGGGCATCATCTCGCAGACACGCCGGGAAACGCCATATACGACGCCGTTCCAGCGGTTTATCCAGACCGATGCGGCGATAAACCGCGGCAACTCCGGCGGCCCCCTCGTTAACATGGCCGGCGAGGTTGTCGGCGTGAATTCACAGATCGCGACCTCCACAGGTGACTTCAACGGCGTGAGTTTTGCGCTGCCGTCGCGTGAGGCTGAGTACGTCTATCGCCAGATCTTAAAAGACGGCAAGGTTCGCCGCGGCTATATGGGCGTGCTGCTCGACTCGGTCCAGGCTGAATTTGCGTCCGTTTACGGCCTCAATGACGGCCGCGGAGCGATCGTAACCGACGTTCGCGATAAGCAGGGCCCTGCGGCGTCCGCCGGTATCAAGACAGGCGACATCATCGTCGAGTATGACGGGCAAAAGGTCGCGAGTGCTCAGGACCTGATCGCGAAAGTCGCAATGACGCAGCCGTCACAGACGGTGACAGTTAATTATCTTCGCGAGGTCGGTGACGCCATCGAGGCTCGCACCGCGGCCGTCAAACTTGGCGAACGCCCCGCGAGCCGCGCACCCGCTGCCGACAACAGCGACCGCCGGCCGCTGCAGGTAGATGACAATGACAAGAAACCGTTCGGCCTGACCTTGTCGGCGATCACTCCTTCTCTCGCGGCGACCTATAAGCTCGAGGGGCAAAAGGGCCTGATCGTCACCGAGATCAACCCGTCGAGCTTCATCGCTGACGTAAAAAATTCCGCCGGCAGCGAAGCCCTGGGCGAGGGCGACCTCATCCAGCGCATCAATCGCGTCACTGTCACGGATCTGAAGACGTTCACCGAAATTGTAAGCAAACTAAAGGTCGGCGACGCCGTCGTGCTTCATGTGCTCGACTACAGTCCGGCCAACCGCACGCCGCAGCTTAAGATCGTTCAGTTTACGGTCAAATAGCTGAAATTCACGGCCGCGATACGCTCCGAAGCCCGTCGATTTCGGCGGGCTTTGAGTTTGGCGTCGCCGACCTTAGACTAGAGTTTTATGGCAAAAGCAAAGATGGCTAAAACGAAGAAGGCGGCAAGCCCGTCGGTCAAAAAGTACAGCAATTACATAGGCGGCGAGTGGGTAAAAAGCTCGTCAGGCGAGTGGTTCGACAACGTGAATCCGGCCGACAACACGGACACTATCGGGCGTTTTCCGCTGTCTAACGAGGATGACGTAAACCGCGCGGTCGCCGCGGCAAAGGATGCAGCGACGCGATGGCGCCGCACGCCGGCCCCTAAACGGGCTGAGATCCTTTTTACACTCGCTGAGATCCTGCGTGACAACAAGGACCAATTTACTCGCGAAATGACTCGCGAGATGGGCAAGGTCCTCAAGGAAGCGGGCGGCGACGTGCAGGAGGCGATCGATTGCACGTATTACACGGCGGGCGAGGGACGCAGGCTGCACGGCTTTACTACACCGGCCGAGATGCCGAACAAATTCGCGATGTGCGTGCGTCAGCCGGTCGGAATTTGCGGCCTGATCACGCCATTCAATTTCCCGATGGCGATACCGTCGTGGAAGCTCATCCCCGCGCTCGTCTGCGGCAACACGGTGGTCCTAAAATCCGGTGAGGACGTGCCTCTTTCGTCATTAAATCTCATAAAGGCCTGCGAGCAGGCCGGCATTCCAAAGGGTGTCGTTAACCTCATCAACGGCCACGGCGCCGATATCGGTAAGGCTCTGGTCGCACACGAAGACGTTCGGCTGATCTCCTTCACCGGCTCGACCGCAACCGGAGCTCTGATCGCCGAGCAGGCCGCTCGAGACAACAAGATCGTCAGCCTCGAGATGGGCGGCAAGAATGCCATCATCGTGATGGACGACGCCGACGTTGACAACGCAGTCGACGGTTCGCTGTGGGGAGCGTTCGGCACGAGCGGACAACGCTGCACTGCGTCGTCGCGGCTCGTCGTTCACAAAAAGGTCTATAAAAAGTTCTGCGAAAAGCTCGTCGCTCGGGCCAAAACCCTCCGGGTCGGCAACGGCCTCGATCCTAAAACCGAGGTTGGTCCTGTGATCAACCAAAAGCAGATGGAAAAGATCCTGGGCTACATCGAGATCGGCCAGAAAGAGGACAAGGCAACTCTCGCGTGCGGCGGCAATCAATTGACTAAAGGCGACTATGGACGCGGCTTCTTCATCGAGCCGACGGTCTTTACGAACGTCAAACCCAACATGCGCATTGCACAGGAAGAGATCTTCGGCCCCGTTACGTGCGTCATTCCGTTCTCCACGCTCGACGAGGCGATCGACATCGTCAACGGGGTCGCGTACGGCCTCTCGAGCGCGATCTATACGCAAGACGTAAATCAGGCCTTTTACGCGATGCAGGAACTGTACACAGGTATCTGCTACGTCAATTCCGCGACGATCGGCGCCGAGGTGCACCTCCCGTTCGGCGGCACAAAGGGTACCGGCAACGGCCACCGCGAGGCGGGCACTCAGGTGCTCGACATCTTCAGCGAGTGGAAATCCTTGTACATCGACTACAGCGGCAAGCTGCAAAAGGCGCAGATCGACGAAGTGGAGATCTGATCTTGTATGGACGTCCTCTGGGAAGAATTAACATTCGGGCTGCCGGAACGCCGGCAGCTCATCCAGGTGATCGTCCGTCTGCTCGCATCGGTGATCGTCGCCGGAGTCATCGGCTGGCAGCGTGAGGCCGCGGGCAAAGAGGCTGGGCTACGCACCCACATCCTCGTTTCGCTCGGCGCCACCGTGTTCGTGCTCGGCTGCATCGGGTCAGGATTTCGCGAGGATGCGATATCACGCGCCATCCAGGGCATCGTCACCGGCATCGGCTTCATCGGTGCCGGCACGATATTGAAACGCGAATCTGAGGCCCGGATCCAAGGGCTCACTACGTCCGCGGGGCTGTGGACGACCTGCGCGATAGGCGTCGTCATCGGTTTGGGCGAGCTGGGAATAGCGCTCATATCCGCGGTCATAGCCTTTCTCGTTCTCACGGCTCTGCACTGGCTTGAGGCGCGTTATGTCGAGTCGGGCAGGCCCGGCGACGACTCAAATCCTGCTGAATGACCACGACCGCCGCCAAGCCCACAATGGACGCCGCCCGCGAAGCGCTCAAGCATAGGTTCGGCTACGACTCTTTCCGTCACGAACAAGAAGCCATCATCACAGCCGTCCTCGACGGCAAAGACTGCCTCGTCCTGATGCCGACCGGCGGCGGCAAATCGCTGTGCTACCAAATTCCCGCGCTCGTTCTCGACGGCATCGCGATCGTCGTCTCGCCGCTGATCGCGTTGATGAAGGACCAGGTCGACGCCCTGCGTTCGAACGGCATCGAAGCGGCTTTTCTTAATTCCACACAAACCGCCGCCGAGCAGGTCGAGGTCTTTAGGGCCGCTCGCGAAGGGCGTCTGAAGCTGCTCTACGTTTCGCCCGAGCGCCTGCTGCAAAGCGGCGATCAGTTCCTCGACTTTCTGCAGGGCCTGAAGGTCTCGCTCGTCGCGATCGACGAGGCGCACTGCATCTCGAGCTGGGGCCACGATTTTCGGCCCGAATACCTTAAGCTCGCGCTCATCAAACAGCTCCTGCCAAACGTGCCTGTCGTCGCACTGACCGCGACTGCCGACAAGCTCGTCAGGAACGACATCGTCGAGCGGCTCAATATTCAACACGCCGAACGCTTTGTCGCGAGCTTTAACCGGCCGAACATTTACTACGCCGTTGAGCCAAAGCAGAATTCGTACAAACGCCTGCTCGACTACCTCTCGACGCGCCGCGACGAGAGCGGCATCATCTATTGCCTCAGCCGCGCGTCGGTCGACTCGCTCGCGGCCGACCTGACCGACGAAGGCTATAGCGCGCTGCCCTATCACGCCGCGCTCGACCGCGAGACTCGCGACCGCAACCAGCTTGCCTTTATCAATGACGACGCAAAGATCGTCGTCGCGACCATCGCGTTCGGCATGGGCATCGACAAATCGAACGTGCGGTTCGTCGTGCACATGGACCTGCCGAAAAACATTGAGAGCTACTATCAGGAGACCGGCCGAGCGGGCCGCGACGGGCTGCCGAGCGACGCGATGTTGTTCTATACATACGCAGACGTCCTGAAATTGCGCGGTTTCGCCGCCGTCGAGGGCAACCGCGAGCAGACGGCGATCATGATGAAAAAGCTCGACCAGATGGCCGAGTTCGGCGACCTGCGAACGTGTCGCAGGCGTTATCTGCTCAATTACTTTTCCGAGGAACTGGCTGAGAACTGCGGCAACTGCGACAACTGCGTCACAAAAGCCGAGACCTTTGACGGTACGATCATCGCCCAAAAGGCCCTGAGCGCCGTCGCCCGCACGGGCCAGCGGTT
>CAZWSK010000034.1:15386-18130 GCA_964636445.1 uncultured Chloracidobacterium sp. | reverse complement strand
AGTGGTGCCCTCGGTAGGATTCGAACCTACAACCAACGGATTATGAGTCCGCTGCTCTAACCGTTGAGCTACAAGGGCAACCGAGTTAAAGTTTAGATGAATCGCTGAATTCCCGCAAATTCGAGCCTTGGGGGTCCGTCGTCCACGTGTCGCAGCTGATCGAAACCGAAGAGACCCTGATAATCGAAACGCCCGAGCGCGTGCAGCTCGAGTTTGCTTTGTCGTCGATCGGCAACAGGTTTCTCGCTGTGGCCATCGACCACACGATCCAATACCTGTCGATATTTTTTATCGCCTGGTTCTTTTTGAGCATCGCCGGCTACTCGGGATCGGACGTCGTCGATGGGCCTGAGCGGCTGTTCTCAGACGCTCCTAAATGGGTGATCGCGGTCCTGATCGTGGTCCTTTTCCTGATATTTGCAGGGTATTTCATTGTCTTCGAATGGCTCTGGAGCGGCCAGACGCCTGGAAAACGCTTGCTCAAGCTGCGCGTCATCCGCGAGGACGGCCGGCCCGTAACGCTCTGGGAGGCCGTGGCCCGGAACCTGCTCAGGATCGGCGACGCGGTTCCGGGATTCATAATTCCAGTTTACTCAGTAGGCCTGATCGCGATCTTTCTAAGCAACCGCGACCAGCGATTGGGCGACGTCTTTGCCGGGACGGTGGTGATCCGGGAGCGCGAGGGCGAAGCACCGACCTTTGCCGAGACCTTTTCCAGCCGCATCGCGGATTCAGCATTTGCCCGCGTACAGCCGCCGGTTCGCATCAGCGCCGACGCCGCCGGGCTCAATGAACGTGAGATGGAGGTCATCGAATCGTTCCTCCGGCGACGCTGGGACCTCACCGAACGCCAACGACTCTGGATGGCATGGCGAATCGCCCTGCCCCTGATGTATAAACTCAAGCCCTCTTATGACCTCGAAGGTTTCACGTACGAGGGTTTTCTCGAGGAGCTTCTGCATAAATTCCACGCTCGCCGGCGTTTCCTCAACTAGCGGTTCTTTCCCACGAGCCGAGCGTTCTATACTCATCTTTATGCGAAACGTCCTAGTCACCGGCGGCGCTGGATTTATCGGCTCACACCTCGTTGACCGCCTTCTGAGCGAAGCCCGATGGCAAGTAACCGTCGTTGATGATCTAAATGACTTTTATTCTCCGGAGATAAAGCGCCGTAACATAGCAGAACATTTGGGATCCCCAAATTATCGCCTCATACAAGCCGACATACGCGACTGGACGGCATTGCAGCAGGTATTCGCCGAGCGAGAGTTTGACCTCGTAATACACCTCGCTGCCCGCGCAGGCGTCAGGCCCTCGCTGGAGGAGCCGTTGCTCTATACCGAAACGAACGTCAATGGAACTATGAATCTGCTGGAACTGGCTCGCCAGCATGGCATTCCGCGTTTCGTATTCGGCTCCTCATCCAGCGTTTACGGCATAAATTCGAAAGTACCGTTTGCCGAAGATGACCGCATTCATCAACCGATCTCGCCTTATGCTGCAACGAAAGCCGCCGGTGAATTGCTCTGTCACACGTACTCGCACCTGTACGGCATCCAGGTCACTTGTCTGCGGTTCTTTACTGTTTACGGCTCTCGTCAACGGCCGGATCTCGCGGTACACAAATTTGCGAAACTTATCACTGAAGGCCGGCCCATTCAAGTCTTTGGCGACGGGACAACCCGCAGGGATTATACCTATGTCGACGACATTATAGCCGGGGTACGTGCCGCGATGGATTACGACGCAACGCCGTTCGAAATTTTCAATTTGGGCGAATCGCAGACGGTAGAATTGAATGAATTGATCTCGCTCTTAGAAGACGCTCTAGGCAGGAACGCGGTGGTCGACCGACAACCGCTTCAGCCGGGCGATGTGCCGATAACGTTCGCAGACATTACTAAAGCCCGGGAGATGCTGGGCTACGATCCGCAAACAAAGATCGCGGACGGCATACCGAAATTTACCGAATGGTTCAAGACTGATCTAGCCCCAACGGAATAGAGTTCGCATCGCGGGCATTAATCGGTGGCCTGCGACCGTTTCGCGAAAGAACACCTCGTGTTCAGCCTCGACCCGAGCCATATCTAGTAGGTCCTTTACACATTCGGGCATGTTGAGATTGCGCGCGTAATTGGCCGCTTCCTCGTATTCCAGAACGTTCCCGCTCTCTAGACGCCCCGCGAAATACATCGGGAAAAACCAGCCCGAAACAAAGCAGGAGGGCCCAAGCACCTGTCCGATCAACCAGAATAACCGTTCCCTCAGAGGCCTCGGGCCGGCCCCTAAGCTTTTTAGCCATTCGCCGACGCGTTCACGGTGATCCCGCTCTTCAGCCTCGATCTGCTTTATGCGATCTTGCTCCGGCCCGGGCCTGAGGGACCGCCAATGGCCTCTATAGGCCAAGGCCGCCGCGGCCTCGCCCGAGTAGGCATTTTGCAGGATACGAATGAGTTCGAGTTTGTCGGGCTCCAATGTGGGCTATCGGACGGCCTGGATCCGTGGCGGCCTCGCGCGATGATCCATCGCGTCGAGTGACTCCGTCACTTTAGCGAAGATCCCCTCTGCGGTCAGGCCATACTGGCCGAGTAATATCTTCGGGTCGCCGTGAGAAACGATCTCGTCCGGGACGCCTATTCGCACAACCCTGACGCTGTCCGAGAGTCCGCACTCCTCCAAGTCCTCTAAAACGGCAGAGCCGAATCCGCCGGCGAGATATGCATTCTCGACGGTCACGATCAGTT
>CAZWSK010000034.1:2285-15286 GCA_964636445.1 uncultured Chloracidobacterium sp. | reverse complement strand
ATCGCGTAGCTCAGCCTCGTCCTTCGGCGCCATCAGAACAATGTTCGGATAGCCGCGAAGATACGCAATGTCCAGCAGCCCGTGATGTGTCGGGCCGTCGGCTCCGACGATGCCCGCACGGTCCATCGCGATGGTCACGTCGAGGTCCTGCAGGCACACGTCGTGTATGACCTGATCAAAGGCACGCTGCAGGAATGTCGAATATATTGCCGCAACCGGTTTCAATCCCTCGCACGCCATCCCAGCACAGAACGTGATCGCGTGTTGTTCCGCTATACCAACGTCGAAGGATCGGTCTGGGAATTTTTCTAACACTTTATCGACACCGGTTCCGTCCGGCATCGCGGCAGTCAGGGCCACGACGCGCGTATCACGTTCCATGATCTCGCACATTGTATTGCCGAAAACCTCGGTATAGGTCGGTGCGGGCGTGGATTTGCTTGACTTGAACGGCAGTCCCGTTTTCGGATCGAACGGACCCGTCGCATGATACGCGTAATAATTGTGCTCTGGGTTCGGGAAGCCCTTGCCCTTTGTCGTCAACGCGTGGACGATCACCGGCCCGTCATCGACCTTCTTTGCCTCCTCAAGAGCACGCACGAGGTCCGGAACGTTATGCCCGTCAACATATCCGATATATTTAAAGCCCAGTTCATTGACCAACGCGCCCGGCAAGACAGCCGCGGCAATAGCGTCTTTTACAGACTTCGCCGCCGCGCGCAGCTTACCGCCGATACCGGGAACGCTCTCAAGAGCGTCGCCGATCTCTTCCTTCAGATGCTGGTAGCTTTGCGCCTCTTTGATCCGGTTCAGATAACCGCTCAGAGATCCAACTGCCGGCGCGATCGACATTCCGTTGTCGTTGAGCAGGACGATCATCCGGGACTTCAGATGTCCTGCCTGGTTGATCGCCTCCATCGCCATGCCACCGGCGAGGCTCGAATCGCCTATCAACGCGCAAACATGAAAATCCTGCTTCTTTGTGTCGCGAGCCACCGCCATGCCCAGCGCCGCCGAGAGCGAGGTCGACGCGTGGCCGGCACCAAAGGTGTCGTACTCCGACTCGTCACGCCGCAGGAAGCCGCTCAGACCGCCGTGCTGCTTGATCGTGTGCAATTCATCACGACGTCCCGTCAGGATCTTATGTGCATAGGCCTGATGCCCGACGTCCCATACAAGTTTGTCGTTGGGGGTATCGAATACGTAATGCATCGCAACCGCCAACTCTACGGCACCAAGCGACGCGCCGGTGTGTCCGCCTACACGGGAGCAGGTGTCGATAATGAACTGTCTGACCTCGTCGGCGACCTCTTGAAGGTCCTCTAAACGCAGTTGACGCAGATCGGCGGGCGAATTTATCTCTGACAAAAACCTCATGACAACTCAGGACAATTTAACATTCCCCTAGCGCTTTTACCACCTTAGGGGCTTTACATTTCTTTGCAGACTTGGAATCAAAATCTTTCGTCTTTTCGCACAAAACAAGCGTCAAACATTCGACGGGCGATAAGCTCAGTAAATTATTTCAAGAGGTATGACAATGTCTTCAAAATTTCGTTTTCTTTCGATCTTCACATTGGCGGTAGCTATCTTCGCAACCGGAGCTGTCGCTCAGGACAAGCCTGCAACGTCGACTGACGACAAGGCCGAGAAAGCCCAGAAGATGGGCAAACACGGATTCGGCAAGCGTGGCTTTGGCAAACGCGGCTTCGGCAAGTTCGGCCGCGGCGGCCATCGCGGCGGAATGTTCGGCATGATGCGCGGGCTGAATCTGACCGACACGCAGAAGGAACAGATCAAATTGATTCGCCAGTCCAACAAACCCAGCGAGGCCGTGATGGCCGAACTGAAGGCGATCCGCGAGGCCCGCAAGGCCGGTACCGACCTGACCGCCGAGCAGAAAGCACGCCTGACAGAGATCCGCGAACAGAGGATAGCTAACAGCAAGCTCGTGCACCAGCAGATCCTGAACCTTCTAACGGCCGACCAAAAGGCACTCCTCGAGCTGCGTAAGCAGGAGAGAAAGGCGCGAATGGAACAGTTCAAGCTTCAGCGTGAGCTTCGCCGCAAGCAGAAGATGGACGGTGCCGCGACCGCAAAACCGGCAGTCTAAACTAAAGGTTACCAATGCGAAAAAAAGGGCCGGCGAGAGACACTCGCCGGCCCGATTAGTTTAGGAAAGTGAGCGAAGTTCAGTGACGATTTCCGGCAGCCGGTCGAGCACCGTGTCTATATCTTCCTCACTATTGAAGCGTCCCAACGAAAATCGTATGGAGCCCATTGCCCAAGAGTACGGGACATTCATCGCCTCAAGGACAGCCGACGACTTGTGGCCTTGATCGTTGCAGGCGGAGCCGGTCGACACACAAATGTTGTGGGCGTTGAGCTTCGCGAGCATCATCTCGCCGTTGGTGTTCTCGAATGAGATGTTCGCGGTATTTGGCAGCCGTTTCGAACTGTCGTTCGTCCCGTTAAGCCGGGTGTTCGGGATACTCTCAAGTACGCCCCGTTCGAGCCTGTCCCGCAGGTAACGCACGCGCTCAAGTGATGAAGTATCCTTCACGAACTCGGCCGCGGCCCCCATGCCTGCGATCTGATGAACGCCCTCAGTCCCCGGACGCCGGCCGTGCTCCTGTCCACCGCCGATGAGCATCGCCGGCAGGTCCACGTCCGTACGTACGAACAAGGCACCGATGCCTTTAGGGCCGTGAAACTTGTGCGCGGAAATAGAGAAAAGGTCGATGTCGGTTGACTTCAGGTTGACCGGCGTCTTGCCGCAAGCATTCACGCCATCAACATGAAAAAGCGCATTCGAACGCTCCCGTACGATGGTCCCAACCTCGTCAACCGGAAATAGAACGCCCGTCTCGTTGTTCGCCATCATCACAGAAACGACGGCTGTATCCGCACTCAGAGATGACCTAAGCTCATCCTGATCGAGGGAACCATCCTCGTTAACGCCAAGCCACGTAACCCGATAGCCTGAACTCTCGAGCTTTCGGCATAACATTCTTACCGCCTCGTGTTCGACCTGAGTCGTCACGATATGCCGCTTCTCAGGCTGCATTTGCAGGGCGGCAAGAATTGCCCAGTTATCGCTCTCGGTACCGCCGGACGTAAAACAGATCTCTGACGGATCACCCGCACCAAGCATTTCCGCAACACTGTTGCGAGCTGATTCAACGATCCGCCGGGCCTTTGCACCCATGTCATGAGCTGACGACGGGTTCCCGTATGTGTCCGAGAGAACCCCGTTCATGACGTCAATGACCGACGGTGCCAATCGCGTTGTGGCGTTATTATCGAGATAGATCATTAAGGGGCAGAATTTACCATTTGTCGTTTAGGATTTACAATTGCGCTTGACGCGTGAACGCTCGACTCACTATTACAGACCCGACCGGGAGAACCTGGGAACACGATATCGCGGAGGGCGAGACCGTGACCATCGGCCGGGCCCGCGAAAATGTCGTCACGCTCAACGACCGCCGCGTGTCCCGGAAACACGCTTTCATCACGGGCGAAGCGGGCGCGTTCCGCGTCGTCGACGGATATATCGAAAATGGTCAACTTGCCCGCAGTGTAAACCACGTATTCATAAACGGAGCTCAGCATCTTGAGGCCGTCCTCGCGGATGATGACGTGATCGTCATAGGCGAGAGCCAACTCGTTTTTCACCTGATCGCCGCGGCACCGGCGATGCCATTACCGGAGTCACCGGATACGGCGAAGAGAGACGTTACCTTTGACGATTCGCCATTGGGCCACACGCAGGTACAGCTATCGGTCAATGAGATCATTGGGCGCCGGTCGAACCTCTCACTTGATTCGGCGGTGGCTACGCCGGAGGAGATCAAAGACCTAAGGCGAAAAGCCAAGATCCTAGAATTGCTTTTTGAAATGAGCAAGACCCTCGGGACGGTCTTTGACCTTGAGGAGATATTCGAACGGGCCACTGACCTGATCTTTCGCGGGACGCCGGCTGACCGTGTTATCGCTCTTCTTACGAACGACGATTCAGCCGGGCCCAACGGCGATCTGCATGCATCGCTATACCAGGTCGGGGCAAGGACGCGTGAAGCGAGTTTTGCCAAGCTAAGCGAAAAGCTGGCCGTCAGTCGCACCATCACCCGCAAGGTGATGAAGGACCGGGTTGCGATCCTGTCTCAGGACGCTAAGACCGACGAGATGTTCGGCGGGGCCGAGTCGATCGTCGCACAGGGCGTCAGATCGACCATCTGCGCTCCACTGATCACGCAGTCCGGCGTCCACGGCGTTCTTTACGCTGACCGGCTGGATCCGTTTGCTGCTTTCCGCCAAGACCATCTCGAACTGATCTCCGCCGTGGCCGCTCAAACGGCCGTTACCGTCGAGACGGTCAAGGCCCACCAGCGCCTGGCCCGCGAAGAGGTTGCGCGGGCCAACTACAGCCGCTTCATGCCTGAGTATGTCGTCAAACAATTGCTTGAAGATCCCAATTCCTTCAAACTAGGCGGTGTAAACGAGACTATTACGGTACTATTTGCCGACATCCGCGGCTTTACGGCCATATCCGAACACGCCGAACCTGAGAAGGTCGTGGGTTTGCTGAATCAATATTTTTCGGCCATGTCCGAGATAATCTTTGAATACGGCGGCACGCTCGACAAATATATCGGCGACGGTCTGATGGCCCTTTTCGGTGCTCCGAAGCCGACACCAGCCGACGCCGCAAACGCCCTTAAGGCATCTGTCGCCATGCAGAAGAGACTCTGTGAGCTTAGGGCCGGGCCCGATGGCGCTGAGTTTGCGAAGATCTCCGTCGGCATCGGCCTGCACACCGGGATCGCCACCATCGGCTACATCGGCTCAGAACGGCGGTCCGAATATACGGCCATCGGCGATACCGTAAACCTAGCCTCCCGCCTTGAAGCAAACTCAAAAGGCGGCCAGATCTTGATCAGCGCGGACTGCGCAAAGGCGGCGGGAATGATATTCCCGCTCGATCCGCGTGAGCCGTTAACGGTCAAAAATCGCCTACAGCCTGTCGAGCTGTTCGACGTGAAATGGCAATGACGCGTGCTTGGAAGCCAAGTAACATTCGGCATATAATTTTGTAATATCCTCCTCGCTCAGCGGTATGTTAAAGATCTCGGCACTAAAGAAGCTCGTTACCGATTCCATGGCCATCGACTTGGGAACGGCGAGCACGATCATCGCCGTAAAGGATCGCGGCATTGTTCTCGATGAGCCGTCCCTCGTCGCGATAAACGAGTTGAACGATGAGATCGTCGCCTTCGGCACGGAAGCCGCCGAGATGACCGGCCGCGAAGGCCGGGACGTCGTCGTCAAGGCGCCGCTGATGGGCGGCGTGGTCGCTGACTTTGAACGGACCAAACGAATGCTCGCCCACTTTGTAAAAGAGGCGAAGACCGGCGGCTCGAATATCGCCATTCAGGCTGTCATGTCGATGGTCTCCGACGTCACCCACGTCGAACAGCGGGCATTGTTCAACGCCGCTGACGACGCCGGTATCGGCAAGGTCTTTATGATGGAGGAAGGCCTGGCGGCTGCTTTTGGTGCAGGGGTCGCCCCGAACGACAAACGGGCGTCAGCGATCGTCGATATCGGCGCCGGAACGACGAACATCGCCGTCGTCGCAAAAGGCTCTATCGTCCACTCAACATCCGAACGGTACGGCTCGAACGCCATAAACGAAAGCCTCGCGACGCACCTTCGCCGCCATCGCGGCCTGCAGGTCGGTGAAGAGACGACGGAGATGCTAAAGACTACCTTCGCCTCGACCTTCTTGCCGGAAGACCTGGAGCGTTCGATCGAGATCAGAGGACGCGACGTCGAAACGCGGAGCCCTGCTGCCGTCGACATCACCGCCGGCGAGGTCTACCCGATCGTCGAAGCTGTCGTTCGGCGCATAGCCCTTCTCGTCAAGGACACGCTTACCGAGTTGCGCCCTGAGGTTGCGGCCGACATCTACGACCGCGGAGTGATCCTCACCGGCGGCGGGGCATTGCTCGAAGGCATCGATCAATACCTGCGTTCATTCATCAATCTGCCGGTCACCGTCTCTGATGAACCGCGGTATGCCACTGTCAACGGCCTGGTTAAAATGTTCGACGACCAGGACTTGCTCGAGCGCGTCGCCCGCAATGAGCTTGGTGTGCTGCAGAACGCAGAGATCCCCTTCGAAGCCTAGGCGTCAACAGCCCCGTTTCCACACTCAAAAAGAAAAATCGCGCGTAATAGCTGTGTGATATTCTAGGACACACGCTGCTTTGAGATGCGCTTTATCGACCTAATACCGACGATGGCCACGGTGCGAAATGTCCTCGACATCGCGCTCGTTTTCATCATCGTTTATGTGGTGCTAAAGCTGCTTCGCGGGACCCGCGCCGTTCCCACCGTTATCGGAATGGTGCTTCTGGCTGTCCTTTATTGGGTCGCGGCGACGCAGGAGCTTGCGACGCTCGAATTCGTACTCCGCTACGCCGTTGGCTTCATCGGGATCGCCATTATCGTTCTCTTTCAATCAGAGATACGGCAAGCGCTGATGTACTTCGCTAACCGCCTGCGATTTCCGATAATGAAACGGCAGCGCGGGCAGTTTGGCGGCAGCGTCTATGACGAAATGGTGCTCGCCATGACCACGCTCGCCTCAGAAAAGACGGGCGCCCTCATCGTAATAGAACGAAACGTCGGCCTCAGAAATTTTGTCGACGCCGGCGTTCAGTTAGACGCGCACATCAGCTACGATCTTCTGGTGACGATATTCGATCCGGCTACGCCGCTGCACGATGGAGCAGTCGTGATCCAGGACGAACGTATCGCGGCCGCCTCGGTGTTTCTGCCGCTCACCAAGAATCCTGAGGTCTCGCGCGAGCTCGGCACGCGCCACCGTGCGGCGATCGGCATTACCGAGGGCTCTGACGCCATCTCGATCGTCGTTTCAGAGGAGACCGGGCTGATAACATACGTGGAGGCGGGCACTGTGCATCGAAATCTGGACGCGACACAACTGCGTAAGCTCCTGCTCGAGGCTCTCGGCATCCCGCTCATTGAATCTCGAGCCGCTGCCAAATTCGCCGCCGACTCGACCGAGCGCTCTGAGACCGTCTGAACCAATGGCCCGTTCGCTGCTCGTAACACATATCCTGCGAAAGATCTTCTTTGAGGATTGGATCCTTAAGCTGACGGCCCTTGTGATCACGTTCGCCCTCTGGTTTGTCGTGACCGGCCTGAGTACCCCGACGACGAAGCGCTTGACAGTCCCGCTGAATCTTAGCGTTGCCGGCAATGCGCAGGTCACGAACTTGCCGCAGCAGGATGTTGAGATCGAGATCAGCGGTGACAAGCGCCGCATTGACCAGATAGACCGCAGCGAACTCGCGGCCACGGTAGACCTGACCGAGGCTCCGATGGGCGACCGGCTGGTCCAGCTCGCGCCCGACAGCGTTTACGTTCCGCTGCCTCAGGGCGTTCGGCTCACGGATGTCGCCCCGGGACGCATCGTCGTGAGCCTCGAAGAGGTTGAGGAAAAGGAAATCGATGTAAAGGTCGAGACCCGCGGTAACCCGGCCGATGGCTATGAACTGTACGGGCTGACCGTGATCCCGCCGCGCATCCGCGTGCGCGGGCCCGCAAGCGTAATGAACGCGCTGGACCTCGTCAGGACCGAGAGGATCGATATTGGCGGTAGAAAGGCGCCCTACACCGAATCTCGCGTCCCGGTTACTGCGGGCAACCCCAAGGCGGCCGTGCTAAATACTGTCGTCGACGTGCTGGTCCGCATCGGAGAACGGAGGATAGAGCGCACCTTCTCGCTGCCCGTCGACGAACAAGGGACGGCGACCTTCACGCTATATGGCCCGCGAAGCGTTCTGACGAAGATCAAAGGCGACGACCTGCGGGTTGAGGCTTTTTTGAATGATAACGGCGAAGAGGATCATCGGGTGGTCCTGCCGGACGGAATGGAGAGCACGGTCGAGGTAAAGCGTCTCGTCGTGAGGTGAAGCGGAGGTTCGTGAATGTCAGACCTCGCTGAGGATCTCGATCGCGATTCGGCGTTTGGCCTCCTCGAGAAATCGGTCGATCGATGCGCCGACTTTTTGCCGCTCGATGATGTCCCTGATCTCACCGCGTTTTTGATCGAGTGTCGGCATCAGCAGCCCCGGAAACCGCCGCCGAAAATCCGGAACGAACACGTCGCGGTAATATCGCGTCTCCTCATCGGCCGAGACGATAACAAAACTCCGAAATCGAAAATCGATGTACTTTTCGATCGCAAGCCGCTTCGATATCAGCGTCACGAACGCTGGGTCCTGGACTGAGTCAAATCCGACCTGCTTCAGTCTCGCTTCAAATGCCGCAGCCGAAGGAAAAAAGCTGATCAGCCGTCCGATCTCGGCCTTTATCTCATTCTCGTCCGGTGCCGCGCGCGGCAGCCGCTCGGCCTCTATCGCGAATAGTCGTTGATCTATAAGGGTCTGCAGGGCCTGGTTCAGGTCCTCCGAGCGCGGAGGATCTATCGGAATGTTGGGCTGCAGAGCGAGTTGCCAAACGATGTCCGAATAGGTGATCAGTTCGCTCCGCGAACCGCTCGAGACCGTCGCGACGGTCTTATCAACGATCTGCTGTGCCGCCGCGCTTGCAGCGCCCATGCCCATCATCGCGGCAAGGGCGAGCCATGCAACAATAAGAGTATTGTGTCGGCGTGCGCTCATCGGTAAATATTGATTCTCAATGCCTTTCGCGGGCATGTCAACCAATATCGTCTGCGGTTTAATCTGTTGACAAAATGCACAAAATTGTTTGTAATTGATGAGGAGGTTTCCGATACGTCCCCTATCGTGTCTTCTCTCCTGAACCGGACCTTTTAGCGTGCCTGCCCGGCCAGGCGCGAAAGCGCACAATGCTAACCTCTGCCCTGCCGAAACGGGCCGCCGGCGATGCGTCCGCACCGCCGCCTCCCGGCGACATTACCAGTAACCTCAAGTTCATCTCCGAGCTTGGCCGCAGCCTGCTCGTAACGGTGCATCCAAAGCGCGTCGCGGGCCGTGTGGCCGAGGCGATCTGCAACGGAACAGATGCACGCGTTGCGATGTGTGTTGCAGAACTTTCAGGCATCGGGCTGATAAGCTGCGCGATCACGCCTGAGGGCGAGTTGCCCGAAAATTTCCTAAGACGCGAGCGTTTTGAACGTTGGGTGTCGCTTCTTCCGCCCCAGATCGGCTACACGGAGGCGAGTCCGGATGAATTCTTGATCGACAGCTCGCATTCGGTCGAATACGTCTCGCCTATCCACGTAAACGGCGAGATCCGCGGCGCGATCGTGACAGGTTTTGGCGAGGACGAACTCAGCGAATCAAAGTCGCGCCTGATCGACGCCGCGACGCAGATGGCCGCGATGAGCATCAGCCTGTCGGCGCATTACGGATCTGCTATCGACGCTTCGGTCGTCGAGGCGAAGGAAGAGCACCGAAAGTTCACTGAGGCCATCCTCGACGCTCTGCCCGTTTCGCTCTACGTTGTCGACCGCGACTATCAGGTCGTCACTTGGAATCGCCACCGCGAGGTCGGCGTCCAGGGCATTCCGCGCGAATTGGCCCTCGGCCGGAACGTCTTTGACGTACTTGAAAAGTACCCTCAAGGCCGGCACCGTGAGGAATTTGAACGCGCCTTTCGCACCGGCCGTATCGAGCGCATCGAACAGCAGACGGTCGCTGAGGATGGCTCGCCCCTGCACTGGATGGTCAGTAAGGTGCCGATGAAAGACGCCTCGGGCGAGGTCACGCACGTGATCACCGTCGGCGAAGACGTGACCGCCCGTGTCGAGGCCGTTCTTGCTATGAATCGCGCCGAGAAACTCGCCGCGGTCGGCCGCCTTGCCGCGGGTGTGGTGCACGAGATCAACAATCCGCTGGCGACGATAGCCGCCTGCTCAGAGGCATTGGAACACCGTATCGAGGAGGGCTCATTCGACGCGTCGGATGCCCGCGAAGACCTGAGTGAATATCTCGGCCTGATCAAGAGCGAGGCGTTTCGCTGCAAGACCATCACGATGGACCTGCTCGATTTTAGCCGCATCCGGGCTGGCGAACGGACCGAGACCGACCCCGGCGACGTCGTTCGTTCGGCCGCGAACCTCGTATCTCACCAGAAGCGCGGGAAAGATATCAGCCACGTGATCGAGATCGAGCCCGGACTGCCGATGATCCTTGCCGACGGCGGTCAGATACAGCAGGCAGTCATAGCTTTGGCGACAAACGCGATCGACGCTATGCCCGACGGCGGAACACTCACCTTTCGAGTTGCCTCAAAGGGCAATCGCATCCTCATTGAGGTCGCCGACACCGGCGGCGGCATCCCGCAGGAGAATATGCCGAAGATATTCGAGCCGTTCTTCACCACAAAGGACGTAGGCAAAGGCACCGGCCTCGGCCTCGCCGTCTGCTACGGAATTATCTCCGAGCACAACGGCCGCATCAGCGTCCGCTCAACCCCCGGAAAAGGCACGACGTTCTCGATCCTCTTGCCTGTTACGAATCCCGCTGAATAAACCATGCCGAAACTATTAGTCGTCGATGACGAAAAGAACCTGAGGCTTGTCGTGGAAAAAGAAATGTCCCGGCAAGGCCATGATGTTGAGACCGCGGCCGACGGTGAGTCGGCTTGGGAGCTGCTCGAGGCCCAGGACTTTGACGTTGTGCTCTGCGACATAAATATGCCGCGGCTCGATGGCATGGGCCTGCTTCGCCGAACGCGCGAGCGGTGCCAGAATCCACCGGAGGTCATTATGCTTACGGGCCAGGCCACGGTCGAATCCGCGATCGAAGCGATGAAGCTAGGCGCCTACGATTACCTGACAAAGCCCTATCGTATCGGCGAACTCTCGGCCCTCGTCAACGCCGCCGCCGAAAAGCAGCAACTGAAGGTCGACAACCAGCGGCTCCGCGCACAGATCGCCCGCACGAGCGTGGAGCTGCCCGATATCGTCGCCGAGTCGCCTCAGATGAAGGAAGCGCTGCGGCTCGTCCAGCGCGTCGCACCATCAGAGACGTCGGTCCTCATCACCGGCGAGAGCGGCGTCGGCAAGGAACTGATCGCGCAGGCCATCCACCGGCTCAGTAAGCGGGCCGACAAGCCATTTATCGATCTCAACTGCGCGGCCCTGCAAGACACGCTTCTCGAAAGCGAGCTGTTCGGCCATGAGGCCGGGGCGTTCTCAGGCGCACGCACGCGCAAGCTGGGCCTGTTTGAGATCGCCGACGGCGGCACGCTCTTCCTCGACGAGGTGATGGAGATGCCGATGCAGCTGCAATCAAAATTGCTGCGTGCGCTCGAGACGAGATCGTTCTTTCGTGTGGGCGGCGTCAAAAAGGTCGAGGTCGACGTTCGACTGATCGCCGCGACCAACCGCGAGAAAGAGCAAGCCGTCGCCGACGGCGTTTTCCGATCCGACCTGCTGTACCGCATCAACAGCTTCGAGGTGAACGTGGCCCCGCTGCGAGAACGCCGCGAGGACATCGAGCCGCTATCGCGCCACCTGCTGCACAAACTCGCCGGTCATGACGAGCCCGAGTTGTCGCCCGCCGCGATAGAAGCGTTGGTGAACTTCGACTGGTCAGGCAACGTCCGCCAGCTCCGCAACTGCCTCGAGCGCGCGATCCTGCTCTCAGACAACGGCATTATAACGCCGCGCGAACTGCCGCCTGAGGTTGCGTTCCCATCAGAACGCCCGGTCGTCGCCGCGAGCTATAACGCTCCGCAGTCTACAGGAGTGACATCATTCCAAAACGCCTCGCCGACAAACCTCCGCGATGTTGAGCGCCAGCAGATAATCGGCGCCCTCGAAAAGACCGGCTGGCACCGCGGCAAGACCGCCGACCTGCTCGGCATCTCGCCCTCAACACTCTACCGCCGCCTGCGCGAATACGGGCTTGAAACTAGATAGAGTTAAAGAGAATCAGTCCGATCATCCGGACAACAAATACTCTTAAGAAACCTCGACAAACGGGTCACGGTCTCACTTTCGCCTCAAAACTCATTCGATAGCCGTCCGGCAGCCTTGGAACGATCAGCCAGACCGGCCACGTGTTCCAAGCTCGGCACGGCACACGAGGTTCATCGAAAGAAGCCGTAACGACGAACCGGTTTTCCGTCGGATCGCTGCTGGTCTCGCTAACCGCGCTCAGCTCGAGGCCAGCCGGCCGCCAGCAATAACCGCTCGCGAAGCTAAAGCCCGCAAGCATATGCGTGGAGAGATCAAGATCGAGATCATCGATACGGTCTAAACACTTGGTGCTATTAGGCTTATCTGCAAGTGCTCGCTCGATGTGCTCGCGGCTGCGCAATATCCATTGACTCTGGCCCGTCAGCGGCAGGCAGTCGGCAAGATAGACCTGACGCGTCTCGAGCGATTCGCGTTTTGTCACGGACGGCGGTAGGGGAAACGCAAAGCTTTCCTCGCGTATCGGCCCATGAATTCGGTCGATCCTGACCTCGTGCATTTCGAGACTGTAGCCCGGCGGGATCTTATCGATGACGACAAATCCCGAACGCCACCCGCCCGCACGGCAGCCGCCGTAAATGTTGTTAAGAATGAACTTGTACTTTTGTTCGCTGTCGACGCGGAAGACATTAATTGCGACCCGCATGTGGCAATCGCTGCCGGCATGGTAGTAGATGAGTGACTCTTTTTGGTGATCGACATCGAGGCCCGCGAGCCGCTCTTTGCAGTTCGCCGTCTTGTCCATTGCGGCCCTCAATCTGTCGCGATCATAAAGCCCGCTGTCAAGCCAGCAGCCAAAACGATCAGTCGGCAGATGACGTTTTTGTGGCACCTCGACCCAGCCGGACGGCTGGCCAAAAGCCGACGCAGCGAAGGTCAGGATCATGGTGATCAGAAAGACTCTCATGACGGCAAACTACCTGTTCCCTGCGGTTTAACGACAAACAAAAATCTCTGTTCAGATAATGGCATCAATTGCTGAACGAAGCTCAACTTC
>CAZWSK010000034.1:0-2185 GCA_964636445.1 uncultured Chloracidobacterium sp. | reverse complement strand
TTCATCCCTCATCCCTCATCCTTCATCCTTAATTTTTTGGTGCGGACGAGAAGAATCGAACTTCCACGGCCTTGCGGCCACAGGCTTCTGAGACCTGCGCGTCTACCAGTTCCGCCACGTCCGCACGCGAGCGAATTATCGAGGATACTAATTCGACGCCGTAAATTCAAGAAAGCCGCGGCTGATGCTATGTTTGTAGTGTGCTGGCCGAGAACATCCGATCCGTCTCCTCGCGAATCAAGGCGGCCTGTCAGCGCGCCGGCCGCGATCCGTCGGACGTAAACCTTGTCGCCGTCAGCAAGACGCATCCGCCCGAGATCATTCGCGAGGCTATGGCCTCGGGACTCACAGTCTTTGGCGAAAACAAGGTGCAGGAGGCGGAGAGTAAGATCGCAGAACTCGGCCGTCAAGGTCTCGAATGGCACCTGATCGGTCACCTGCAATCCAACAAAGCCCGCCGTGCTGTCGAACTTTTTGACGTGATCCAATCGGTCGACTCGACCGAACTCGCTCAGCGTCTCGACCGCATTTGCGGCGAGACCGGCCGCGACTTGCTGCCCGTGCTGATCCAGGTCGATCTCGCGGGGGAAGCGACCAAGTCCGGCGTCGCCGGTTCTGATCTGCCTGAGCTGGTCGATGCGGTCCGAGGCTGTGAGCATCTCGACCTGCGAGGCCTTATGGCGCTCCCGCCGTATTTTGACGATGCCGAGGCCACGGGGCCATACTTTCGACGGTTGCGCGAACTTCGCGACCACCATCTTCCCGGCGGCGAACTGTCGATGGGAATGAGCCACGATTTTGAGGTCGCGATCGAAGAGGGTGCGACCATCGTTCGAGTCGGCACCGCGATCTTTGGGGAACGTTAACTGCTGATATGCTCTCGACACTCGTCTATCCCTGGGTTTTCTTTACGATCTGGTCGCTCTTCGGCGTCGCATTCGCGTTTCTTGTCTTACGGCTCATATTCAACTACGCGGATCCGAATCCATTCGGAAAGGTCGGCCGTTTTGGCTTCAAGGTACGAAAGCTTACCGAGAGATGGGTCTATCCCGCGGCGAGATTCTTCGCAATGTATCGCATAGATACCCGGCTCGCCCCGCTGCTGACACTCTTTCTCGTTTTCGTATTCACGTTCTTCTTTACACAGATCATCGGCAACACATTTTTTGTGATCGACGGCCTAACGGCCGGAATAATCTCTGGGAACGCGAAAGCCATCACCGGCTTTGTGCTTTACGGCCTATTGAGCCTGCTCGTCCTTTTCATTTTCATCCGGTTTCTTGCATCCTGGTTCGTGTTCTCGCGTAAGACTTTCCTGGCCTTTGTCATGCGTGTGACCGATCCGATAATGCTTCCGGTTCAGCGGCTCATCCCTCCGATCGGCATGTTCGACATCTCGGCGATGCTCGTGCTTTTATTGATCGGATTTTTGCAGTCCATCGTTCTCAATGTCTTTGTCCGAAACTGACATCGCAGTCCTGAAAGTGAAGGTCGTGCCGCGTGCATCGCGAAGCGAGATCGTCGGCTTTCAGGACGATACCTTGAAAGTACGGCTTAATTCGCCGCCTGTTGACGGAGCAGCGAATGATGAACTCGTCCGCCTTATCGCAAAACGAGCGGGCGTTGCGCGATCAAACGTCGAGATTGTGAACGGGCTGACATCTCGTAACAAAACCCTGCGTGTCCGCGGCGTCACGTCCGAGCTTTTGAACGCAAAACTCCGGGCGTGATATATTCTCCATTCGGCTAACTCGGAACTCAAAACTCGGAACTCGGAACTTATTATTCATGTCAGGACACTCCAAGTGGCACACTATCAAGCACAAGAAAGGCGCTCTCGACGCTAAACGCGGCAAGATCTTCACAAAGATGATCAAAGAGATCACCGTCGCGACTAAAACCGGCGGCAGCGGCGACCCTGATTCCAACGCACGCCTTCGCAAAGCGATCTCAGACGCCAAGGCCCAAAACATGCCCAACGACACCATCGATCGCGCGATCAAGCGCGGCATGGGCGAGGGCGAAGGCGCGAATTACGACGAGGTCACCTATGAGGGTTACGGCCCGAACGGGACGGCCGTGATGGTCGAGGCCATGACCGACAACCGCAACCGTACCGTGGCCGAGGTACGTCATATATTTTCAAAGAACGGCGGCAACATGGGCGAATCCGGCTCGGTCGGCT
>CAZWSK010000033.1:16589-18401 GCA_964636445.1 uncultured Chloracidobacterium sp. | reverse complement strand
AGCCCGAGCGGATTCCTGATCGCGCTGATCCTGGCAGTTATGATGCGCATTCGCCACCCGCAGCCATGGGACACGACGCCGCTGGACGGGAAAAGGAAATTGGTGGCTTTCCTGACGCTGGTGATCTTTATTCTCTGTTTTGTGCCCTTTCCGATACAGATCAACTAGTGAATCGTAAATCGTGAATCGTGATCAGTCGGACCATTTACGATTCGCGATTCACGATTTACGTGACCGCAGGGAGAAGCCCCTTTATCTCGGTGACCATGCGTTCGACGTCTTCGTTGCCGTCGAGGGCGATCATGAAGAAGTCGTAGCTGGTCTTAAAGCACACCATTCCGTTGCCAAAGAACCACACGCCCTCGAGCAGCGGGCTGCCGCCGATGATGTTGCCGAGCGGGAAGCCCGTGACGGTGCCGGCGTTGAAGATGTTGGTCATCATAACGGCGCCGGACGCGAACGAGAATGCACCTAGCAGCGGTGCGCCGATGCGTTTGGCAATGTCGCGTTCGAACGCGATGCGTTCAGCGTCGGCCTGGTTGAGCGCGCCCTTTTCGATCAGCTCCTCTCGGCGTTTTAGATAGCCATTGAAGCGATCGGCGAGCGTCTTGACGGTATATGTGGGTATCGCGGAGTTCAGGAGCCAGTGCGAACTCAGGCCGGTGAAGATAACGCCGAGCCCCGCGCCGATAGCCATTGAGACGCCGGTTGTCGCCGCCCGCATCGGATCTTCCACTGCCCAATCCGCGGCCTTTTTGGCAGACCTCAGGCCAGAATCAAGTGTCGACGAGAGGCTGGCGCCAAAGCCGACGACCTTTGCGACACGTTTGGCGTTGGTGCCGACGGAGTCCGCGGCATCACTAACGATATCGGCCGCGCGTTCGGCGGTGTCCACCGCTACGCCACCGGCTTTCGCTCCGACATCTGTCGCCGTCTGGCGGACGGGCTCGCTCGCGTTCCACGCCGTTTTTGCAGCCTCGCCGGCGAGATTCGCAGCGTCCTCCGTTACCTTGACGGCGCGTTTGCCGAGGTCAGTTTTCTCGGCCTCGGTCTTGATGTAGTCGGCGCCGGTCTTGGCTGCGTCGACAAGGGTCTTCGCTCCGCCCTCGATCTTGTCTTTAAGGCCGTATTGCGAATCGAACTCCTCGAGCTTTTCGCCGGCCTTTTTCGTCCAGCTTCCAAATCTTTCTTTCAGGTCTGCCATAACAACTTCCTTTTATCACAAAGTGACATAAGAAAAATACGCTTTTATTGAGGTGAATGTTCGCTCTGCTGCGACCTCACCGTCGTCAGAAGAAGGATCGCGAGGATCGAGACGCAGGCGCTGGCGAGAAACGCCGTCGCCGGGCCAAGCTGCGTCCATACCAGCCCAAAGAGCAGCGACGCCGGAAACACGGTAATCCCGAACGCAAGATTGTAGAGGCCGTATGCCGTTCCGCGGCGGTTGGCCGGCACCATGTCGGCGACAAAAGCTTTCTCGACGCCCTCGGTCAGCCCGAAGTACGCACCATATATAATAAACAGCACCCACGCCTGCCACGGTGAATTCACGAACGCGAAGCCCGCGTAAACCGCCGCGTAGACGAGCCATCCGCCGATGATCAGAGTCTTGCGGCCGAGCCTGTCCGACAAGTCGCCGCCGATCAGCGAAAAAACGACCTTACTGATGTGCAGCGCCATCCACAACAGCGGAAGCATCACCGGCGATATGCCGGCGTCGGCCGCGCGAAGCAGCAAAAAGGCATCGGTCGAGTTAGAGAGCGTGAACAGGGCGATTACGACGAGGAACCGTTTGAAGTTACCGTCAAAGCC
>CAZWSK010000033.1:0-16489 GCA_964636445.1 uncultured Chloracidobacterium sp. | reverse complement strand
TCGGCGAGACGCTGTCGGCGAGCAGTGCATCACGCGGTGCTCCGCGGATGCCTTTGCCGACGCGATCGATCGTTCGCACGCTGAGCACCTGAGGCCAGCTCGTGACAAATCCAAGTACCGGCCGCGTAAAGGCGGCCAGCGCGTAGCCGACGAGCACCGGCAGCTTCCGGGTGTTGAATTTATCGCTGAGCCAGCCCGAAAAGAGCTTTAGTAAGCTGGCGATCGATTCAGCAAAGCCCTCGATGATGCCGATGATCGCCGGCGATGCACCAAGGCTAAGAGCGAGAAATGCCGGCAGCAGCGGATAGATGATCTCGCTCGAGGTGTCATTGAGGAGCGAGACCGCGCTGAGCGCGACGACGTTTCGCGGCATCGACAAATAGCGACGCCAACCGGCAGGCCTCTGGTCTGTCCGTTCGGCGTCCATTTCGATAGTTTAGCGTGTGCGAGTGGGCGGAGGGACCGGCCGGGGCCGCGGACGGGGGCCGTCCGAACTGAGGCCAAGGTACAATATCGCGAGCCCGCCCAGTAGAGCGACGACCAGTATCCCTCCGACGATCGCCATTCGAAACGCCATTTTGATGGACTTTCTAAGAAAGAAGAAGACAAAGGCCGCTGCTGCCGCCAGTACGAGAAAGAACACAACGCCCGCGGCGGCGCCGATCGCGCCGCCTACAGGAGCTACGTCAAGAAGGAGCTGATTCATTCCGCGGTACGCTCCAGGTCGCTGATCTCGTCCGAAGTAAGGCTGGCGGACTCCGCGGGCAGAGCGTACTGCTCGTCGGCCCACGCGCCGAAATCGAGCAGCTTACATCTCTCTGAGCAAAACGGCCGAAATTCGTTGCCTTCGTACTCGGTTTCCGTCCCGCACCGCGGGCATTTTACTACCGGCATGAGACAGAGATTAGCACACCTAGAAGTTCTGGTCGTACAGCCGCAGCGAGCTCAGCATATTGCGGAACGCGTAACTATAGGTACCTGACTCATTCTCAGGAGCAACGGTCGCGATATACATCAGGTCGCCGGTACGGAGGAGTGTCGTGTACACGGTTACGACCTCACTGCGGCCCGTTATCGGCGATGTGCCCGAAAGCATCACATTGTAAGCGTCGCGGCCGGCCACCGTTGTTCTCGAAAAACCGCTGCGCTGCCGCAGATAGCTGTTCGCCTGCAGGATGCTGTTCAGGTAGTCCTCAGTGTCGCGGCCTAGTTCGCGGGCCTGGCCTTGATAGATCCCTACGAGGGCTCCGTGTGTGATGCCCTGATCGCCGTATGCGCCCTCGGGAGCGAATTGAACGCTGTCACCCGCGGTAAAATCTCGCCAGTTATTCGGCACATTGACCCGCATCCAGTTGAGGCCGGTATACTGCCGTACGCGATTTGACGGAGAGGCCACACGCTGGCTGTAGCGGCCGCCTGCGGTAGGATTTACGCCGCCTTGGCCCTGGGCGTCTTTCTCGATCTGGGCCATGGTTCGCGCCGGCGGCATGGAGCGAAGCCTGGACTGAACCTGGGCGAACCCAGGCGAGAATCGCGGCGGTGCCGGGCCTATGCGAAGCGTTTCGGCCATACGGTTTATCTTGTCAAAACGGTTGCCCGGATCGGGGTGACTCGAAAGCCACTCGACCGTGCCGCCGCGGTTTTCCGCTGCGATCGTGCGGAATACATTCGCCAGGTCCCGCGGGTCGTAGCCAGCATCGGCCATGATCTGCGCTCCGAGCTGGTCGGCCTGCGTTTCGTATTCGCGGCTATATTTTGTCATCCATGCCGCGGCACCCAGCATTCCTAGCTGTGCACCTGTCTCGCCGCCGAGAATGGCTCCGCCGAAGATCATTCCCAGCATACCAAGCTGGTTTTTCCAACTGCTTTGCTTGGTTGCCTGCGCTGTCGCGTGACGGAGAGCGACGTGGCTGATCTCATGTGCCATCACGCCCGCCATCTCGCCTTCGGTGCGTGCCTTTTCGATCATCCCGCGGTTCACGTACATCGGCCCGCCGGGCAGCGCAAATGCGTTCAGGTCGCTGGCGTTCACGATCTTAAAACGGTAATCAAACGACGACTGGCGGAACTGCGCGGGTATGCGATCGACCAGCCGCTCACCGACGCGGGTGACGTATTCGGTAGCCTGGTAGTCGTTCACGATGGGGAATTTTGCATCGATCTCGCGCGCGGCGTCGTTGCCCAGCTTGACGTCTTCGGTGACCTTATATTTATTCTTCGGCGCTTTGATCGCCGCCACCTGGGCGGTTGCTGCCAGCGGCGTTAACCAGACCACGAGCGCCATAGCCGCGGCGGTCAGACGTTTCCCGTTTCGCAAATTGTTCATATTCTCCTCCATCGGTCGTTCTTGTTCCTCGGCGAGTGCAGCCGCATTCTAAGATGAATACCCGCAACACGGTCGTTCGCTCAAAAAATGTTGCCACAATGTTACCAAAGTGTTACACGCCCCACTGTATGACATAGGACGCCCGGGAGCTTCAGTATAATCTACGTTTTCGGGCGGCCGATCTATCGAGGACGCGGGACATGGACCTTCTCAATTCGATCAGGACGTTGGGCGACCCGAAATTTCCGGGCGCTGCCATCATTCCGATGAGCGATCTTCAGACAAAGGCACAATTGGACCTGCTCCGCGACAGGGTGCTGCTGCTTGGCGGCAAGACCGAAGATGCGGTGCATCGTGCGGTGCGCTCTCTCACGCTGCGGGACAGTGAACTGGCACGTTCCGTCAGTGAAGACGACCGGCAGATCGATCAGATGGAACTCGAGATCGACCGGCTTGCCGTCGATATTCTGGCGACCGGGACTTTGAATGCCCGCGACCTGAGGCTCGTGGTTTCCGCGTCGAAGATAACGCCCGTTTTGGAGCGCATCGCAGATCACGCGTCGAGCATCGCTGAGGCGGCGGTCGTCCTGAACAATGAACCACAGATCGATAGTTACGCAGATTTTTCGCGTATGGCAGAGATCGCGGGGCAGATGCTTCGCGACGCTCTGAACGCGTTCACGGCCGAGGACGCTGAGCGTTCGCGCTCGATCATCGCCCGTGACCGTGAGCTCGATCAATGGTACGGCCGCGTCTTCGAGGGCCTCTTGCGCACGATCTCACAGGACTCGGCGGCGGCAAACGGTGCCGCGAGGCTTCTCTTTGTCGCAAAGCACATCGAACGCATCGGTGACTATGTGAAGGACATCTGCGAATTGAATGTTTATTTGATCGAGGCGGTGTTTATTAAGCACGGAGCGGGCGATTAGACAATCATTCGGGCGCTCGAATATATTTAGCTTTCATCTTCAACTATTCAGATACACCGGAGACAAGGAAATGGCTTTTAGCTTATTACCCAAGGAAGACCAGTATTTTGCACTGTTCTCGCAAATGGGTACCAAAATTCAGGAAGCGGCGGTAATACTCGTCGAGATGATGCAGGCGGCGGACGAAGATTTTGAGTCTCTGTCGAAAAAGATCAAGAGCGTCGAACACGAATGCGACGAACTGACCCACACGATCACGACGAAATTGAATAGTTCGTTTATTACGCCTTTCGATCGCGAAGATATCTATACGCTCGCCGTTGCCCTCGACGATGTATGTGATTATATGGACGCCGCGGGGCGTGCCGTCGTGATGTACAACGTCCAGGAATCTGATCCGCACGCGATAAAACTCGCGATCATATGTCAAAAGCTCGCTGCCGAGGTGCATAAGGCGCTGGAGCTTCTCGAGCGCGGCAAGGGTATGCAGCCGCACCTTCTCGAGATCCAACGGCTCGAGAATGAAGCTGACGACGTATATTTTCACGCGATCGCGGAACTCTTTAAGAACGCGCCAGACGCCATAAATATCATCCGCTGGAAAGAGCTTTATGAGATCCTCGAAAACTGTACCGACCGCTGCGAAAGTGTCGGCTATATCATCGAGAGCATAGTGCTCAAGCACAATTGATCCGTTAGCGACTTACTTTATGGACGGACAAACCGCAGCAGTCTGGTTAGTAGTGCTGATCATTCTGGTCGCACTCGTCTTCGATTATGTTAATGGATTTCACGACGCCGCGAATTCGATCGCGACGGTCGTCGCCACGCGCGTCCTCTCGCCCGGTGTTGCAGTCGCGTGGGCTGCGTTCTTTAACTTCATCGCTTTCCTCGTGTTTGGGACCGCGGTAGCCAAGACCATCGGCGGAGACATGGTCAACATCGCGATCATTCCCGGCGACGATCGGTTATTTGTTTTGCTGGCTGGGGTCATTGGTGCAGTCATCTGGAACCTGATCACTTGGTATCTCGGGCTGCCCACTTCTAGCTCGCATGCATTGGTAGGTGCATATGCCGGCGCGGCCATCGCATCTTACGTCTGGCATTTCGGATGGAACGCACCCCAGACCGTATTGAAGGCCGAAGGCTGGATCAAGACGTTGTCCTTTATCGTCCTCTCACCGCTGATCGGAATGACGATCGGGTTTTTCCTGATGGTCGCAGTTTACTGGATCTTTCATCGAGTCTCAGTCAACAAGGTGGACCGCGTATTTCGTGTCGGCCAACTATTCTCGGCGGGTGCTTACAGCCTCGGCCATGGCGGCAACGACGCGCAAAAGACGATGGGCATCATCACGATCGCGCTCGTCGCCGGCGGATTTCTGCAGATGCTCCCCGACGGAAAATTTCCTGAGGTACCGCTGTGGGTCGTTCTCTCTGCGCATGCGGCGATCGGACTCGGCACGCTCTCGGGCGGTTGGCGCATCGTCAAGACGATGGGCACGAAGATCGTAAAACTGCAGCCCGTCGGCGGCTTTTGCGCTGAGACCGCCGGTGCGATCACGCTATTTGGCGCGACCGCCGCAGGCATCCCCGTTTCGACAACTCACACGATCACGGGCTCGATCGTCGGCGTAGGCTCTGCCAAACGCTTCTCCGCTGTAAAATGGGGCGTCGCCGGGCGCATCGTATGGGCCTGGGTCCTCACCATCCCGATGGCCGCACTCATAGCAGCCCTCACCTACGGCGTCATTCTCGCCATCGAAAAGATGGCCGGCGTGATCTGAGTCTCAAACACGATTACTAATTTCCTAGACCGCTTGTCCCAGAGCGGAGCGTGACAGCGCTGATGAAAAGCGCAATCATTTAGTCATGACATTGGTTGCTGAACAGGTGCGGGCGCTCGAAGATTTCCTCGTGATGTCGGATGAGGATATTGCTGCGTCGATCGACGCGGCGAGAGAGGCCTTAGGTGAGCGGGTCGTTATTCTGGGGCATCATTACCAGCGGGATGATGTTATCAAACACGCTGACCTTTTTGGCGACAGCTATCAATTGTCTGTCATGGCATCGCAAACGCAGGCCGAGTTTATCGTCTTTTGCGGCGTGCATTTTATGGCGGAGTCGGCGGATGTGCTGGGAAAGGCTCATCAGCGGGTCATTTTGCCCGACATGGGCGCGGGATGTTCGATGGCGGACATGGCTTCGATCGATCAGGTCGAGGACGCTTGGGAGCAGTTGGGCGAGATCGGCGTTTTGGACTCAAAAGTGGCGCCGATCACGTATATGAATTCGACGGCGGCGATCAAGGCGTTTTGCGGGCGGCACGAGGGCGTGGTGTGTACTTCGTCGAATGCGGTGCCGCTGTTTGATATTTATCTGAAAGAGTTCGACAAGATGTTCTTTTTCCCGGACCAGCATTTGGGACGGAATACGGGTGCGAAGTTCGGGATCCCGCTCGACAAGATGGCGTTGTGGAACCCGCACGAGGAGTTGGGCGGCAACACGCCGGAACAGCTTCGCGCGGCAAAGCTCATTTTGTGGCGTGGGCACTGCTCGGTGCACGGACGGTTTAAGGATTGGCACGTCGATAAGATCCGCGAGCAGGTGCCGGGCGTTAAGGTGCTAGTCCATCCCGAATGTACGCGCGAGGTCGTTGAGAAGAGTGATCTAAACGGGTCGACGTCATTTATTATTAAGACGGTCGAGGAATCGCCTTCGGGTTCGAAGTGGGCCATCGGGACCGAGGTCAATCTTGTCAGCCGCCTTGCCCAACGCTTTCCTGACAAGGAAATTCACCTGCTCGCCCCCGACCTCTGCATGTGCGCGACGATGTACCGTATCGCCCCGCAAAACCTCGCCTGGGCAATGGACAACCTCGTCAACGGCGTCGTCGTGAACGAGATAGTCGTCGACGACGAGACCAAACACTACGCGCGGATTGCCTTGGATCGGATGATATCTTTCACCGAGAAAAAATAGCCCACGAAGATCACGAAAGGACACAGAAGGAAGATCGTTTCTCTTTTGTGTGTTTCGGGTTTTTCGTGGGACCTGTTTTTTTGCTCTATAATAAAAGGTATGACAGATGCCGAATCGGGCGCTGTTTCGCGGATGCGTTGCAGCGAGATAATGACCACGAGTGTTCGCACGGCGGCGCCGAACGCGAGTTTGCGTGAGGTCTCGTCGGCGATGCGCGAGGGCGATATGGGCGCCGTGCCTATAGTCGACGGTTCGCGGCTGATCGGTATTGTGACGGACCGCGATATCGTTGTCCGAGGCGTTGCTGAAGGCCTGTCAGATTCTGAGCCGATCTCGCGAGTCATGACCTCAGAGCTTTTTACGGTCGCACCGGACGATTTTGCTTTTGAGGCCATTCGTTTGATGGGCGACAAACAGGTGCGGCGCATTCCCGTAGTCTCAGAGGATGGCTCGCTCGCCGGCATCATCGCAATGGCTGATGTAGCCCTGAGTATGGAAGACGAAGAAGAGATCGCGTCGACGCTCGAGGAAATATCGAGCGGCGCGGCGTTTTGGGGGAAGCGTTAATTGGCTAGATCGTTCAATCGAAATTTTCAGTTCGTCGGGTCGTCTAAGGATGTGCGATCGGGGCAGGTATGGTATCCGGCCGCTGACGTATACCAGACGCCCGACGGTTGGGTGGTCAAGGTTGAATTGGCGGGCGTGTCTGCAGAGGACACGGTGATCGAGATCCATGGAAACGTGCTTTACGTTGCCGGCTGCCGTAAGGATAAAAGCTGCGCGGCCGGCGCGACCTACCAGCAGATGGAGATAACATATAGCAATTTCGAAAAGACGCTGCGGTTTCCCGCTCCGATAGACAACGCGAAGGTCGAGCACCAATTTGAGAGCGGCCTGTTGATCATTACGTTAAGGAAGGGGGAATAATGGCGGACGAAGTTCAGGAACAGGCATTCAAGACACAGGAGATCAGGCTGCCAGAGCAGATGGAGATCGCCATTCTGCCGCTGCAGAACACGACGCTGTTCCCTGACACGGTCGTGCCCCTGGCCGTCGGCCGCGAACGTTCGACCCGAGCGGTCGAGTCGTCTCTGGCCACCGAGGAAAAGCTTCTCGCATGCATTACCACAAAGGCCGAGAATGTGACCGGCGACGATGCGAAGCCCGCTGACATCTACACGATCGGTACCCTCGTGAATATAAAGCGGATGATGCGCACGGACGGCGTCATGCAGCTGATCGTTCAGGGCATGCGCCGGTTTGAGATCATCGAATGGACCGCAGAGCAGCCATATCTCAAAGCCCGGATCCAAATGCTGCCGGACCTTCGTCGGGTTGATGAGGAAGAGGTCGAGGCGCTCAAGCGCAACATTCACGGAATGATCCAGGAGGCACTTGCTCTGTTGCCGCAAGTTCCGCCCGAGATCCGTGTTGCTGTGACGTCACAGCAGGATCCGGTCCAGTTATCGTATTTCCTCGCCTCCGTCCTTGATCTCGGTACCGAGACCGAACAGAAGATGCTTGAATCGTCGACCGTCGACGGTCTTCTCACGCTAACGCACGCTGCTTTAGCGCGCGAGCTGGAGATAATGCAGATCCGCTCGAAGATCGCGACCGAAGCGCAGCATGAAATGGACAAATCGCAACGCGATTATGTACTTCGGCAGCAGATGAAGGCTATCCAGAAAGAGTTGGGCGAGGATGACACGGGCGAACAGGCCGAGGCGAGTCAACTCAGAACGCGGCTCGAAGAGGCAGATCTGCCCGACGATGTTCGCAAAGAGGCCGAGCGTGAGCTAAAGCGAATGGAGGCACTGCCCCAGGCGGCGCCTGACTATCATGTCATTCGGACCTATCTCGAGTACATACTCGAATTGCCGTGGAGAAAGTCGAGCGAGGAGAAACTTGACCTGAACGAAGCCCAGAAGATCCTTGACGAGGACCACTACGGGCTCGAGGACATCAAGGAGCGCATTCTCGAGTCGCTTGCCGTCGTTAAACTCAGGCCTGATAGCAAAAGCCCGATCATCTTATTCGTTGGCCCGCCGGGCGTCGGTAAGACGTCATTGGGCCGGTCGATCGCAAGGGCACTGGGCCGGGAATTTGACCGTTTGTCGTTGGGCGGCATGCGCGACGAGGCGGAGCTTCGCGGGCATCGACGAACATATATAGGTGCGATGCCGGGGCGGATCATCCAGTCGCTGCGGCGTGTCGGTGTCAATAATCCCGTGCTGATGCTGGATGAGATCGACAAGCTGGGAAGCGATTTCCGCGGCGATCCGGCGTCGGCGCTGCTCGAGATACTAGATCCTGCGCAAAACAACACGTTTCGCGACAATTACCTCGACTTGCCGTTCGACTTGTCGAAGGTCTTCTTTATCGCGACGGCCAATCAGCTCGCGCCCATTCCGATGCCGCTCCGTGACCGCATGGAGATCATCCAACTCGCGGGCTACAGCGACCGTGAAAAACTCCAGATCGCGAAGCAATATCTCGTTCCGCGACAGCTTGAGGAAAACGGCTTAACGTCGGACCAACTCACGATTGGCGACGACGCGATCAATCTGCTGACGACGCGGTACACGCGAGAGGCAGGCGTCAGGCAGCTCGAACGTTCGATCGGCAATCTCGCCAGAAAGGTCGCTCTGAAAGTTGCTCAAGGGTCGACCGAGAAAGTCTCGATATCAGCAGAGGAAGTAAGAGGTTATCTCGGGCCCGCTAAAGTCTTTCCGGAAGAAGCCCGGCAGGAATTACCGCCCGGCGTGGCAACAGGCATGGCGTGGACAGAGATGGGCGGCGAAGTCCTTTTCATCGAGGCAACACTCCTTCCCGGCGGCAGCGGACAGCACCTCACCGGCCAACTCGGCGAGGTGATGAAGGAGTCGGCCCAGGCCGCCCGCAGCTATCTCTGGTCGCATGCGGCAGAATTTGGCATCGACGCTGAGATGATAAAGAACAACGGCATTCACCTGCACGTTCCCGCCGGTGCGATACCAAAGGACGGTCCTTCGGCCGGTGTTACGATGGCGGCGGCGATGGCCTCGCTGTTTACCGGCCGCAAGGTGCGCTCCGATACGGCGATGACGGGTGAGATCACCCTCTCGGGACTGGTGTTTCCGGTGGGCGGTATAAAGGAAAAAGTTCTCGCCGCTCATCGCGCCGGTATCCGCCGGATCATACTTCCCGAACGGAATGAGCCCGATACCGATGAGATCCCTGAGGATGTGAGGAATGACCTGGAGATAATTCCTGTTACATGGCTGAGCGATGTTCTAAAAGCGGCTCTTGAGCAGGATGTTACGCCCGAGCCTGAGGTCAGGCCATACCGCGCGGAAGGATCCGCGTCGTCAGATGGGCAAGGCGGATCCGTTAGCGTCGAGAAATAGACAGTTCTCATCCAACTGATGAATTGGCGTTTTTGCGTTGATTACCCGCCGATCAAATATTAGACTCTGTTTTTCTGCTGCGTAGTTTATGCTCCGCGGTTGACCCCACCGGGTATGCACTCAAGTTTTACTCGTTCGCGCTCATTAGTATTGGGCCTGTCTGTGCTGATCGCGGTCGTTTCCGCCATAGTGATCAGCGAGGCGGGCCGTGCGTCCACCCTCGGATCTGTCCTCGTCGGTCCGACATCGATCTTTGCGGATTTCCCCGGGGCCGAGCCCGCGACTAAGATCGCAGAGCGCGTTCGGCATGATACAGCGGACGGGCGCGCGACGTCGATAGTTATCTATTTGAAAGACCAAGCAGACATGAGCGCCGCCTATAGCATTGCGGACAGCGATGCGAGAGGCTGGTTTGTCTACAATGCGCTGACCGAACATGCGGCCCGTGCGCAGGCCTCCATCCGAGCGGAACTGGACGCCGAAAATGTCGCGTACAGGTCATTTTGGGCGGCGAATATGCTGGTAGCCGAAGCCGACCGGGCCCTCGTTGAGCGACTGGCTCTCCGGCATGATGTCGCACGTATAGACTCGAACGCGCCGTCGAGGTGGATCGAGCCTCCAGCGATCGCAGACCGACAGGAGGTGACGGGCCCTGCGCCCGAGGCGATCGAAACAGGAGTGAACAACGTGAATGCCCCCGCTGTCTGGGCAATGGGCTTTACGGGGCAGAATATCGTGGTGGCGAATCAGGATACAGGTGTTCGATGGACCCACAACGCGCTCAAACCAAAGTACCGCGGGTGGAACGGCACTACTGCGGATCACAACTATAACTGGTGGGACGCAGTGCACTCGGGCGGGGGCTCGTGTGGTGCTAACACCCAGGCGCCGTGCGATGATAACGGGCATGGAACACATACCGTCGGTACAGCCGTAGGTGACGACGGGGTTTCGAACCAAGTGGGTGTCGCGCCAGGGGCAAGATGGATAGGCTGCCGAAATATGAATCAAGGCGATGGCACGCCCGCCACCTATACTGAGTGTTTCCAGTTCTTTTTGGCTCCAACGGACCTGAATGGTGCGAATCCGAATCCGGCCCTACGGCCGCACGTTATGAGCAACTCTTGGGGCTGTCCGATAAGCGAAGGGTGCACTACCGGTGCCGAATTAGAGACGATCGTTAACAATACCCTCGCGTCAGGCATTTTTGTCGTTGTGTCCGCAGGTAATGACGGGCCGGGCTGCAGCACGGTCAGCAATGGTTCGCAGGCAGGACCGCCGTCGCCGTACCTGGGCAGTTTTTCGGTGGGTTCAATCAGCGGTACCACGAATACTATCTCGGGCTTCAGCAGCCGCGGCCCCAGCCTGTTCTATGATCCGGCGATCCTTAAGCCGAACATCGTAGCGCCGGGAAGCAGCGTGAGGTCGTCAACGCGCGGAACCGATACGTCCTACGGCTCGATGAGCGGCACGTCTATGGCAGGCCCGCATGTAGCGGGCGTGGTAGCTCTCCTTTGGTCCGCGCGTCCCCAACTACAGCGCGACATAGCCACGACGAAGACAGTCCTACAAAATACGGCGAATCCGAACGTGGTAGTTACGAGCGCCCAAACGTGCGGGGGCATACCGCATACACAAATACCGAATAACACTTTCGGTTATGGACGCATTGACGCCCTGGCCGCTGTTAACGCTGTCGGCGGAGCGACGCCCACCCCGACGCCGACCCCAACGCCGGCTGCGACGCCAACTCCTACTCCGACGCCTACGCCTACGCCTACTCCGACCCCTACGCCTACGCCGGCTGCTTCGCCGACGGCAACGCCAAGCGTCCGGTCCAGAGCGGACTTCGACGGTGATGGTAAGACCGATCTTTCCGTTTTCCGTGAGTCCGTTGGGACGTGGTTCATCCAGCGGTCATCCGCAGGATTCACCTCGGTCAATTTTGGAAGCGCGGGTGACGTCGCGGCCCCCGGAGATTTCGACGGAGACGCACGGACCGACGTGTCGGTTTTCCGACAAGCGACCGGAACGTGGTACCGCTTGAATAGCTCGACGAGTACGTTTGTGGGAATGCAGTTCGGCGTAACCGGCGATGTTCCGCAAGCGGGCGATTTCGATGGCGATCTGAAAGATGATGTGGCGGTCTGGCGTCCATCGACCGGCATGTGGTATGTGATCCACAGTACGAACGGGCAATTCGAAACAAATAAGTTTGGCCAAAATGGAGATCGACCTATAGCCGGCGACTATGATGGAGATGGTCGGGACGACCTGGCTGTATTCCGGCCCTCAAATGGTTTCTGGTATAGAGCCAATAGCTCGAACACCGACTTTATCGCTTTGTCTTTCGGCGTCTCGACAGACATGCCTGCCCCTGCGGATTACGACGGCGATGGCCGAGATGATGTCGCGGTCTTTCGGCCGGCTGACGGTAACTGGTACGTGCTCTTCAGCCGCAACGGTCAGCTTTACGGCGTTAATTTTGGGCAGAATGGCGACGTCCCGGTTCCGGGCGATTACGACGGTGATGGACGCGACGACACCGCTGTCTTCCGAAACGGGACTTGGTATATGCTCCGCTCCACCGCCGGATTCGCGTCGCAGATCTTTGGGGTTGCATCGGATGTGCCGATTCCCAAGAACTACATCCCGTAGACGCAGTTGCTCATAGCGGGCTCGCGCATTGACACGAACGAAGTTTTATGGCTATACTCGTCCATCTTTTGTCCTGTTTGTAAAGACGTTTGAATTTTAGCGACGCCTGAGGTTCGTCTCTGTCGTCCTTTTTTTGGCTGGATAGCGACGGATACCGCGCGGGCTTCGCCTGCCGCGTGAGTCTTGCCGCTTTCTGTCCATACTCGTTCAAAGCAAACAGGAAAAGTTAATCAAGCCGGAATACTAGGAGGATTCTCGAATGTTTAAGCGGTCAAAGTCGGAGACGCGCAGGCAATTGGTCCTGTGTCTCTTCGTTTTAGGAATCATTACGGCGGTCATCGCTGTCCCATATCAATTTGGGACCAGCGCTGCCGGTAAGAAAAACGGCCTCGTCACCCGCACGGTAAGCGGTGACGACGGCCTCCCGAAAATGTGGGACATCCGCGAGCAGTCGGGTGCAGAATACGTCGAGGCTCTAGCTCGGTTCCGGCAGTCAATTCAGGTCGATGCTGCCAGGGTCGCCGACGTGCGAGACGGCTTTGTCCGCGGTGAACAACTGTTCCGTCAACAGCACCCGGGCGCGAAGGTCGAATATAACCTGGACATTCGTACTCCTGAGATCCTTACGCCCGATGTGTATCAGCGGAATATCACATGGCTGACGTCTCCGACCGCCAGCGACCGCTCTGTTGTTCTACGCAACTTCATCAAGGGATACAACGACTTGGTCGGTCTTACCGATTCACAGATCGACGGGCTCAAGACCGCGGCGAATTACGTAAATCCTGACGGAAATCTTTCGTTTGTTCGGCTCGAGCAAGAGATCAACGGCATTCCTGTTTTTCGCGGCGAGGTGACCGCGGGATTTAGGAACAACGGACAAATGATCCGCGTCGTCAATAACCTGGCCCCGGGTATGGACTATGGCCGCCTGTCGACCGACTTCGGCAATCCTGTCGATGCAGTGGTCGAGGCTGCGAAACATATCAATCACGATATCCGGCCCGAGGATGTCACGCGAAACGCCACTGCCTCGACCGACCTCAAGGTCGTGTTTGGTGAAGGCGATTCCGCGACTCTTGCTGAGAAGATCTATTTCCCGACGGAACCTGGTGTGGCCGTGCCCGCATGGCGCGTCCTTATCTGGCAGCCCGTAAATGCCTATTACGTCATAGTCGATGCAGAAAGCGGCGTCGTCCTGTGGCACAAGAACATCTCCGATGACCAGGCACAGTCCGCAACGTATCAGATCTATTCGAATACGAACGCATATTCGAACATGGCCGATCACGCGGCTCCGCTGTCGCCGGGACCGAATGATCCGGGACTGGGAACGCAGGGTACACTGCTGACACGAAACAATGTGACGCTCATCGGTAATGAAGGAGCGAATAGCTTCAACAACAACGGTTGGATAACCGACGGTACAAACATTACGGACGGCAATGCTAACGAAGCTGGTCTCGACCGCGTCTCTCCGGATGGGGTCGACGCTCCGATGCAGGGTGACACCACTTGCCCAGGCGCCGGCTGCCGCACATTTACCTCGACGTGGAATCCACCGCCGGGAAGCCCGGCACCGGGCGACGACCCGCTGACGCCTCAGGCCCAGCGCGGCGCAGTGATACAGATGTTCTACATAATGAATCTGTACCACGATGAGCTGTACAAGCGAGGGTTTAATGAGCCGGCGCGTAACTTCCAGCATGTTAACTTCGCCGGCCAGGGCGGGCTAGCGAATGACCGCGTCCGCTCTGAGGGTCAGGACTCATCAGGTTCGAATAACGCGAACTTTCAGACTCCTGCCGATGGCACACGCGGTAGGATGCAGATGTATCTTTGGACGGGCCCGACACCGGACCGTGACGGTACCGCGGATGCCGCGATCGTGATCCACGAGGTGACGCACGGCACGTCGAACCGCATGCACGGTAACGGAAGCGGTCTTGGCAATCAGGGCGGAATGATGGGCGAAGGCTGGGGCGATTTTTATGCTCATACCATGACTGCGGAGCCGACCGACCCGATCAATGCTGTTTACGGGTTGGGCGGCTATTCTCTGCTGTCTCTCAATTCACCGACCTTCACGGCGAACCATTATTACGGTATTCGGCGTTTCCCCACGGCCGTGATCGGATTTACCGGCGGACCGAACAACCTGCCCCACAACCCGCTGACCTTCAAGCACATTAACTCGAACTGCGATACTACGCTGGGTACGACGACGACAGCAGTATCAAGCGCATATCCACGCAGCCCCGTCATTGCCACATCCGGAAGCTGTTCGCAGGTACATAATGCGGGCGAGATCTGGAAGAGTGCCTTGTGGGAAGTTCGCGCGTTATTGATCACACGTTTAGGCTTTGCTACCGGTACGACGCGTGTCCTCGATGTCGTGACAAACGGTATGAAGCTCGCGCCTCTCAATCCGAACATGCTTCAAGAGCGTGACGCCATCATCGCAGTCGCCGATGCGATCGCTTTGGGTGGTGAGACCAGCGCCGATGCCGATGACGTCCGTGAAGGATTCCGTCGACGCGGCATGGGCTTCTCGGCGAGCGTCCAGTCGGCCTCGTCGGTGACCGAGGCATTTGATACCGGTTCGCCTGATTTCGCGATCGCGGTAACGCCGTCCACCCAAGCGATCTGCGCGGGTGCAACGGCATCGTATAACGTAAATATATCGACCCAGCTTGGATTTACCGATCCGGTTACTCTAAGCGCGACGGGCCAGCCCGCTGGCACAACGGTCTCGTTTAGTCCGAACCCCGTGAACCCGACGCCCGGGACCTCGACGATGACGGTCAGCAATACGGCCGCAGTTGCGACGGGAAGCTATTCGATCACCGTGACCGGCACCAGCGGTGCTCTAACACACAATCAGATCGTAACGCTTAATGTGTCTAACGGGATCTCGTCGGCTCCGACATTGACGGCTCCGGCGAACGGTTCAACGACAGCCAATTTGTCGCCGACCTTGACATGGACGGCTTCACCCGGTGCTGCTGCCTACGATGTTCAGGTCGCGACCGACGCCGCGTTTACAAACGTTGTGGCTTCTACGACGAACCTAGCTGCGACGAGCTGGAATCCTCCGGGCTTGTCCACGGTCACCCAGTATTTCTGGCGTGTAAGGGCCGTAAATGCTTGTGGGACGGGCACTTACTCGGCGGCATTCAACTTTACAACGCCTTGTGTGGCAACCTTCAGCGAGGCCGAACCGAATAACACGCTCGCAACCGCACAGGGGCTTTCGCGTTCGACGCAGGTCGAACTGCTTGGAGCGATCACGCCGGCCGGCGATTTCGATTTCTTCCAGTTTGCAGGTGCTCAAAATGACCGCATCTGGGCCTACGCATATGCGCAGGGGTCGACGGGAACGGACACGCAGCTGACGATCTATGACGGGTCCGATGCGGTAGTTCAGTTTGACGACGATAACGGCAGTCAGCCTAGTTTAACGGCTGCTATCGCAAACGCACCTGTAACTGCTGCAGGAAACTATAAGGTTAAGGTCAGTGAGTTCGGCGATAATGGCACGATCTCGGCCTACACGCTGTTCCTCGACCGCACCAGCGGTACGCCGACAGCAGAGGCGGAACCGAATGAAACTATCGCGACGGCGAATGCCTACACGGTGGGATCTGTCGTGTCCGGTAGCGTCAGCGCTACGACGGATATCGATACGTTCAGCTTTACGGCTGCGGCGGGAGAGCGGTTGGTCATTCAGGTCGACGGCGACCCTGAACGAGACGGAACGTCACCGACGGTCAATCAGCTCAACCCGAATCTGCGCATCATTGATAGCACGGGTACCCAATTGATCCTGGTCGATAGCGACAGCACAGGCTGCACGACTGGATGCCCTCCGGGCTCGATCATCCGACGTTCTGAGAACCATGTGTTCACGTTCGCAACAGCGGGGACATATGGCGTACAGGTGATCTCGGATACCACGGGCCCGACGACCGGTACGTATAACCTCCATATCTGGAGGCCGGAACCGCCGACCTGTGCAGGCGGACCAACGCCGACGCCTTCGCCGAGCGTAAGTCCCACCCCGCCGGCAACGCCGACGCCGAGCCCGACGCCTCCGCCGGCGACGCCGACGCCTTCGCCGACGCCTGGTGGTGAGTTGCTGGTTGTCGATCTTACGACGACGAATCAGATCACGATCACAGCGACGAGCGCGCCGTCCGCAGCCACGA
>CAZWSK010000032.1:0-18420 GCA_964636445.1 uncultured Chloracidobacterium sp. | reverse complement strand
TGCCCGAACCGCTCACCGAACAGTCCGCTGTCGGAACTGCGAACGTGGTACCAGTCACCTATCGAAGGACGGAAGATACCGTAGTCATTCTTCCCGTCGCCGTCGAAATCACCGACCGTCGGCACATCGCCATTCTGTCCGAACGGGAACGCGAAGAACGAGCCGTTGGACGAATTGACGCGATACCAAACGCCCTGCGACGGCCGGAACACGACCAGATCGGCCTTTCCGTCCCCGTCAAAATCGCCCGGAGCAGGCAGGTCCTCGGCCGCACCAAAGACAGGATACGTCACCGTACCGGTTGAGCTGCTAAAGACAAACCACTGGCCCGCCGCCGGACGATAGACCGCGATGTCGGTCTTGCCGTCACCGTCGTAATCAGCAGGAGTGAGCTTGTCGCCATCAGCGCCGAACTGCAGGCCCTGGAATCCCGCGGTCGATCTCTGCAGATACCACGCACCGCCGTTTGGCCTGAAAACAGAAAAGTCCGTCGTCCCGTCACCGTCGTAATCGAACAGCGCCCGCGTTGGCGGAGCCTCGGCTGTGAGTCGTGCGATACCGAGTTTCGGCTCGCTGTTGATCGTGGAAAAGGAACCGCCGATCAGTATCTTGCCGTCATTCTGTCCTGCAAAGGTGATGACAGGGTTGTTCGGTGAAACTGCAGTTCCTGCGAGCACTCCGCTGGGCGTCAATTCTACGAGGAAGTTCTTGGCCGTGCCGTTGTATTGAGTGAAGCCGCCGCCCACGAGCATCGTGAAATCGGTTCCGCTGCCAGGCCTGATATAGATCTCGTTTACCGTGTTGTTGAAGCCGGTTCCGCTCGCGAACGTCCCATCTAGAGCCCCAGAGGAGGAGAGGCGCGCGATTCGGCCAACGGCCGTACCATTCACGGAACTAAATCCACCGCCGATCAGCACTTTGCCGTCAAGCTGTTCAACGACCGAGTTGACCGTCGAGTTGGGGCCCGTGCCCGTACTAAAACCGTTATCGACGGTGCCGTCAGAGTTGAGTCGAACGAGTCTATTGCGCCCGCTGCCGTTATAGTTCGAGAAACTCCCGGCGGCATAGATCTTTGAATCTGATGCGAGACGGATGTCGAGGACCTGGAAGCTTGTCCCTATCGTAAACCCGCTATCGAGTGAGCCGTTGCTCTCTAGCCGCACGAGACCCGCGTTTCCAAAAGCGCCAGATAGACGTCCTCCAACGAGGATCTTGCCATCCGACTGCAATGCTAATGCAGAGAAAATACCGGAAAGCACCGCGTTAGTATTAAAACCAGTGTCAAGACTGCCATCGGTATTGAGCCGAGCGAGTCCGAAACGGTCAACCCCGTTTATCTGGAAAAAGGGGCCCGCAACGATTATTTTTCCATCCGGCTGCACCACGCATGCCCTGATCTCGAAATTTGAGGCTGCGGCAAACGAGGGATCAAGGGTTCCGTCAGCGTTGAAGCGCGCGATGCTTCGGCGGACGGTGCCCCCGGCGGCCTCGAATAATCCAGCGGCGATCACCTTGGCGTCCGGCTGGATCGCCAGCGTCTGTACGAGACCGTATCCTTCGACGGTGCTTGTAAACGAGTTGTCTATTGTTCCGTCAGCGTTAACTCGAGCGATCCGCTTGCTCACTGTGGACAATGAGCCGAGTTTATAAAGATCGCCGCCGGCAATGATCTTGCCGTCCGGCGTGAGGGCGATCGAAAAGACCTCGAGCCCGCCGTCAATACACGCCTGCCTCGTAAAGGTCGGATCGAGAGCACCCGTCGAGGTCAGCTTGATAAGGCCGAAACGATCGGATTCACCGTCAAACATCGCAGCCCCACCCACCAGGATAGAGCCGTCCGGCAGGACAATTATACTGTGGGCCGTAGAAGTGTCGGGAGCATATGTCGAGGTAAAAGTTCCGTCAAGGGCCCCCGTAGAAGAAAAACGTCCGATCCCCTGAGAAATTCCGCCGATAAGGACCTTGCCATCCGGCTGAAGTGCTATCGACGGCCGTTCGCTGGTGATAGTGCCGACATCAAACGTCGGGTCGACCGAGCCGTCGGTATTGAATCGCACCGCTACACGCCGAGTGTTTCCCCCGACACTATTGAAGATCCCGACCGCGATGATCTTGCCATCCGGCTGCTGCACCGCTTCGTATAGCGCGTTATTGATCACCGGGGATGAGAACCCGCTGTCGACCGTTCCATCGGCGTTCAGCTTTACGATCCGGTTTGCCGTCGACCCGTTTACAGTGATGAAATGTCCCGAAGCGAACATTTGGCCGGTAGGCAGCAGGAGGATATCGTTCACACCGGCGTTCGTCACGGGAGCACTGAAGCCAGCGTCGGTCGACCCGTCGCTATTCAACCTGATCACGCCTGTCGACGTAGCTGCAAGGATCTTGCCGTCAGGCTGAACAACAACGTCAAGATAGAATGCAGACACAGCCGCGGAAAAGGTTTGGTCTAGGGAACTATCCGTATTAAACCGCACCAACGCATTCCGCATCACGCCGTTCGCGATTGGGAAATTCCCCGCGACGAGGATCTTGCCGTCCGCCTGAACAGCGACCGCCTCAACCCTTGTATATCCATCGCCCACGCTCGCCGTGAAGGCGGGGTCGACGGTCAAATTCTGCGAATACGTCGCCGTCGTCATTAGGAACGCGATCAAGAATAACGGCATCAGAACAGACCGCACCTTCGTGATGCGGCCATCATGGAAACTAATCATAATTCTTGTACTCACGTAGGAGGCCTCGTGAAAAGAAAGAGTAACACAACGCCGGAGCGCGCAGGAAGGAGAAACCGCTCCTCAAGGTGAGTATTTCTGCAGAAAAGCACCTTCGACCAACCGGCCCATTATCTCTACCAAACGGCGCATTACACGCGCGACAAAGGCCATTTACCTTTGCGCAATGTACCTATTTTTCTCGACAAACACGGGCTTTTAGCGAAATGTGAAGCGTCTCACACTCAACATGTGAAACGTTTCACATTTTTTCCACAGGCCATAAAATTTTCCCCCTGGTGAAACAAAACTTGGTCTCATTTGGCCGGGGCAAGAGCGATCCGGGTCTCGAATTGATCCTGAGCGGAGCGGGGAAGCGCCGAGAAGAGATCATAACCGGTCCGCTCCTCGATCTGTCGGACGGTCGTCAGGTAGCGACGCCAATTCATATCAGCAATGCCGTCGATATTAGGCACATCGACGGCGATGATACGGGTTGAGTCGGTGATCTCTGTGCCGCCCGGAGTCAGGAATACGATGACCTTCCAGATGTTCGTCGGGACCATGACACGGTCGCGAATGCGGTGTTTTTCGCCGTAGACACCGGCGATCGTGTAGGCGTCGGTGCGGCGGCGGACGGTGCCGCGGACGTAGGACTCGAGCTTGTTCCAGACGAACTGGTTCAGGTCGTCGGTCTGCGGGACGATGTTCGTCATTAGAAATGTCTCGTTCATCCGAGCCTCGTCGGCAAAGCGGTCAGCTGCCGGCACCATGTGCCCGCGGTCGTAGCCGCTGCCTGAATAATCCAGGTATTGCACGCGGCGAAAACCCGACGGCAGCGCCATATCGGGCCGAAACAGCGGCCTCTCGCGCCGTTTACCTAGGTCCGCGGCGGTCGTTCGCCATGCCACCCAATTCATCGTGCCGCGACTGTCGTTATAAGAAAGCGTAAACCCCGAATGCGTCAGCAGGAAGTTGTCCTTATTCGCCGGGTCCGCCGTCGCATTCGACGGGTTGCCGAAAGGCAGATGCGAAGTCACACCCGCCGCAGGCGCCGCGGCCGACGGCTCGTCCCGCAGCTTTTCTCGCAGGGGCGAGCAGCCCGCCGCGATGGCGATGGACAATAGACAGACAGCTATCCGGAACGGCATCTCGCTCAAAGTCTAACAAACCTGCCTAAGCTCGCACGCCGCGATGCGATAAAATAGAGGCTGTGACAGATAAGGTGCACATTACAGGCCTGACGCGGCAGGAGCTCGAGGAACTGGTCCTCTCGCTCGGGGAGCCTAAATATAGGGCGACACAGGTCTTTAAGGCTGTGCATCAACGGCGACTGCGCGCTTTCGACGAGATCACCGACCTGCCCAAAAAGTTTCGCGAGCGGCTCGCCGAGACGGCGGATATATCGCGCCTGACGGTCGAGTCGCGATATGTCTCGACCGACGGCACGCGGCGGTATCTGATGAAAACAGCCGACGGCCGGCCCGTCGAGACGGTGTTTATCCCGACCGAGGGCCGCGACACGATCTGTTTTTCTTCGCAATCCGGCTGTGCCCTGATGTGCGACTTTTGCCTGACGGCGAAGCTTGGCCTGCTGCGAAATATGGCCGTCGGCGAGATCGTGGAGCAGATAATTGTCGTGCTGAATGACGTCTACGGCGTCGGCGGCGAGACGCCGCACGGGACGAACCTCGTCGGCATGGGCGCGGGCGAGCCGTTCATGAATTTCGACAATCTCATCTCGGCCCTGCGGCTGATGGCCGACGAAGACGGGCTCTTCATCGTGCCAAATCGCGTGACGATCTCGACCGCGGGCATCGTGCCAAAGATCTACGAGTTCGCCAAACTAGCCGACCGGCCGCACCTTGCGATCTCGCTCTCGGCCGCGACGGACGAGCTGCGCGACCGACTGATGCCGATAAACAAACGCTGGAATATCGATGAACTATTCACCGCCGCGAAGGAGTTCGAAGCAAGCCTGCGGCGCGGCGAGAGGTTCACGTTTGAATACGTGATGCTCGGCGGCGTCAATGACCGCGACGAGGACGCCAAGGCTCTCGCCGACCTGATCGACCGGTATCAGCTTCGGCGGGTCAAGATCAACCTGATACCGCACAATGGGGCCGAGCAGCTTGATTACAGCGCGTCCACGCCCGAACGCGTGGCGAGATTCAGGAGCATCCTCGAATCACGCGGCGTCGATGCCTATGTCCGCACGCCGCGCGGCCGCGATATCTACGCCGCATGCGGCCAGCTCGCGGCGAAGGCAGCCTAATGCTATGGAACTTCTAATTCCCGGCCTCATTCTGGTCGCACTGATGGTCTACGCCTCGACCCGCATCAAACGCACGGCGGCGGCGGCTTTCGAATCGGAGACAGTCGAAACGGACGATTACGTCATCCAAAAGCCCGAGGGCTTTTTGAATGTGATCGGCGGCAGCAGCCGCTATGCGTTTGAGGCCTATTCGAAGGAATTTGGTACAGGCGACGCAGAGAAGTTCCGACAGGGCACAGCGACGCTCGCGATCGGCCCGATAGCGTCTGTGAGCGGGGAAAAGGTCGTGTCCCAGCGGACTGAGGTCATCGGGAATTACCGATACAGCATCGTTGAGGCGGACCGCGACGAGGCGGGCGTGAGATTTACGGTCCTGCGCAGGTCCGCCGACAAAGCGGGCACGAAATACGTTTTCGAGGTCGTACGGCTTGCAGAAACTTCCGACGAGTTCGGACGTAAAACAAAGGAGTTCGCAGACAGCTTCAGGCTTAAATAACAGGATGAGAATGAGGTCAATTTTCCTACTATCGGTATTTGTCTTGCTCGGTTCCGTGGTCGCCGGGGCCCAGACTATCGGCGGTTCGATCAGCAATGGTACCGTCGCCAGGGGCAGAACCGTCCGTGCCACCGTGACAATGAGCATTCCCGGCGGGCTTCACGTAAATTCCTCCCGGCCCAATAGCGAGTACGCGATCCCTACGACGGTCCAGGTCAGTAGCGGCGGCGGTGTGCGTGTCGGCCGGGTCACCTATCCGCGTGGGCGCAATCGCAGATTCAGCTTTTCAGAAAACCCGATCAACGTTTACGAGGGCCGCGTGTCATTTGGGTTTAACGTTACGGTCCCGGCGAACTTTAAGGGAAATACCGTCCGCGTCAACGTCTCGGTCCGGTCGCAGGCCTGTACCGACGAGGTCTGTTACCCGCCGAAAACTCAAAAGGCCACCCTCACCGCCCGCGTCATGTGACGGGGGAGGTTCGGCCTGCTTAATATTTTGTAACTCAAGTTCGCGGGCCTCGCGTGTGACGCGCTCCATCTCGACGCGTTCCGTCTCGGCCTCGCGGATGTTCGCTTCGACGTTAGTCGGCTCAAGGCCTTCAATGACTATCGTCGGCTCGCGAGCGATCGCATCGAGGCTCTTGAGGCGAAAGATCTTTGGGACGAAGGTTAGCGAAGTAAGCACCCCTTCCTCATCACTACCGGCAGCCGGCCGATAGATCACGGCGACTTTCTCATCCGGAAAACCGCCATCGCACTTAAACGTGAATGCCCGCGTGCCCGGTGTCAGCACGCCGAACTTGATATCGCCGAATCTTTCCGCGGTGAGGTCTAGTGTCTTCCCATCCAACGACACTCTGAAGTAGATCTGCCCGCCCGTACATTCGATCTTTTCGAGGGTGCCGAGCACGATCGTCTCGTCGTTCACCGGCCGCCTTAGCATGACGTTCAGGTTGTTGATCTCGAGTTCTTCCTGTATCAGCGCGATCTGGGCATCTGTGAGGTCACGGCGCTTGAAAAATAACGGGGCGGGACGGAAAGATACCACGGCGGTCTCGGAATTAGCCGCTTGCCCATGCGCCAGGTGGGCGAATATCAACGAGACGAACAGCAAAAAGACGGTCCTCATAGCGATAGCTACCGTTTGATGTAACGTGTCCCTTTAGGGTTGTGCTCACCGCCGGCCGATCACCGACAGGAGCCTGCCCGTGCGGCCGAAATCGCCTTTTTCCCGCCGGTACGAGAAGAATAGGTCCGACCGTTCCATCGTGCAGAACGGGGCGATCGAGATGTTCTCCGGGGAGACTCCCGCCGCGATCAACTGGTCCTGATTTGCTGCGTGCAGGTCGACTAAGGCATGGCCTTCCCGTGTCGGCGTGAAGTATCGGCCACTGTCGTCAAAGTTCGCTGCGAACATACCGATAACATCGGCACCGACCTCGTAATTTCGTCCGCAGGCGGCCGGGCCGATTGCGCATAGAAGGTTAGATGGTTGGACTCCATAGAGGTCGACCATTTTCTCGACCGCGGTGCGGACGATCGAATTCGCCGTCCCGCGCCAGCCGGCGTGTACAGCGGCATAGGCACCCGTTACAGGATCGCCGATTAGAACAGGCACGCAGTCGGCAGTCTTAGCGGCCGCAAGCACACCGTTGAGATCCGACATTACAGCGTCGGCGTGTACCTCTGAATCACCGATATCAGCTTCTGTCGTTACGACGCGGATATCGGTCCCATGCACCTGCAGGGCTAACGCCAAACGGTAGCTGCCGTCGAAGGCACCTAGAAACCGTCTTCGATTCTCGTAAATATTCTCGCCCGTGTCATCGTCAAAGCCCGACAGGTTCAGGCTGTTCTCGGGGAATGGAGACACGCCGCCATGGCGCGTGGAGAAGCCGTTGGCAAAACCGGCGTTTTCCAGCGCTCGGCTGACGAGCACCTTTACTCCGCCCTTCTCTCGCCAGTAAAACCCTGAATCTGCTAAAGTTGCAGCATCGTCCATGATCCTTTCCATCGGCATCGACATCGTTGAGGTTGATCGCATTCGCGAGACGATGACCCGAACACCGCGGTTTGCAGAGCGTGTTTTCACGCCGGCAGAGCGGGAATACTGCGACTCGAAACGCGTTGCCGCACCGCAATCCTACGCCGCCCGGTTTGCCGCCAAAGAAGCGTTTCTCAAGGCACTAAAGACCGGCTGGCGGGGCAAGATCGCGTGGCACGACATCGAGGTCGTGACCGATGCCGAGGGCGTCCCGTCGCTGAGTGTCACGGGCGAGGCCAGCCGCCTGCTCGATGACCTTGGCACGACCAATGTTCAGATATCCCTCTCACACACGCGCAAATACGCGATCGCCGAGGTCATTCTGGAGTCGCTGCAGGCGTAGGCGTCGGTGCGGGTTTTCGTGCGTCGAGGCTGAAGTACGCAACCGGCGGATCGTGATCTGAGAGCCGTTCGGGACGGGTCTCGTCGGCCGCCCAGATGACCGGAAAATCGGCATTGATGCGGGCGTACCCGAATTTCACCAACCTCTCGCCGAGCTTACGATTGATCAGGATGTGATCGAGCACCTGCGCCGATCCGTCAAAAACATAGCTGTACCTATCGCCCGGGGCGACCGCCTTGAGCAAGGCCAGATCGATCAGCCCTGTCTCAAATTTCTTGCCGGGCACGAGAACATTCTGGTCCGGCGTGCCTATCAGCGTGCCGATCAGGTCGTTGTAGCCGTCGTTGACGATAAAAGCGTTGAAATCTCCGCAGACCAAGATCCGTTCCTCGGGGTTCGCTTTCGCTCGAGCCGCGACCCACTCGGCAAGCCAATCGGCCTCCTGTGCACGTTTCGCCTGTACGCGGCCGCCGTCCTTGGCGTCGTCGATGCCGCCGTATGATTTGAAATGGTTCGTGACGGCGGTTACCGTCAGCGGATCCTCTGATCTAGGATCGATGGCCTGCACGCGGATCATGAACGGCGGACGGTCATAGAGTTTGTCGCCACCGCGGCCCGGATATTTCAGCTCGACGTCGGCGGCCAACTGTTTTGTCTCAAGCACCTTCGCCCGCGTTGTTTTAACAAGAAAACCCGAGTCGATGCCGCGCGGATCGTTGCCGTCCTCGAGATACGCCTCATATTTGGGGTCAATTTTACTGTCGGCGACGGCGTCGGCATTGACCTTCGCCGCGAGCTTTTTGAGAGCCTTGAGGTTCTCAACCTCCTGCACAGCGAGCACGTCGGGCAACGAGAGGCCTTTTCGTATCGCGAGAGAGGCCTTGGCGAGCCGCTTTTGGAAAAATTCCTTCGGCACGACCGCTTCTTTCCTCACATCGCTCGAGTTGCTTTCCTCGTCAAAGAAATTCTCGAGGTTAAAACTTGCGATCGTCATCTCGCGCTCGGCGGCCGGTGAGACGGGGACGAAACTCTTCATCCCCTCAACAATTGCCTGCGGCTCGGGATCGGTGAGGATCGTGAACCTTCGCCAACTGTAATCGAGCACGCCGACGATATTTTTAACGGTCGCTCCGGCCGTGACCACGATCGGCCTTGAGCCGGTCTGAGCGTCAGTATCGACGCGGACCATCTCAGGATTCGTATCAAACCACGGCACCGTTTTGGGCAAATTCAGCCCCTGCCAGATAAATACGTCGACGCCCGGCTCGCGAAACGGACGCGCCACGCCGGCCAGCGTCGCAAAGAACACACCGTCCGTCGATGCCTGATACTTGGTCCTCTCGTCCGGCGAGCTGCCGCCCGTCGCCGAGGTCGCGGTCATCACATCGGCCCGCACGCGCATTCCCTCGAGGCGCTCTAGCGCAGATATATTGTTGGGGAGAATATCGGCCGTGGTCAGCGTGACCGGCGCCGGCAGAGGCTGTTTCGAAGAGAGTGTGCGCGCGTTTGCACGCGTAAGTTCTGTTATCGTGAGCCCATAGTTCTCGCTTCGTGGACGGTACTCCTCGACAAAGCCGGTCGCCTCCACCAGATCGCCAACCGAGCCGCTAAAGGAATTCTCGCGGCCAAGATAAACGTAGATCCCCTCAGACGTCGCGGGATCCTTATCTGCTTTGTCGTCAGGCGTCTGGACGAATATTCCGTTGCGGGTCTTTGCGGTCACGATGCCGCGAACGCTCACCTGCTTGCCTTCATAAGGCGAGCGCAGCTTGTCGCCCTGGACCTCTGCTATCGTTCGCGGCTCCTGCCCAAAGGCGTGGCCAAATGCGGCGGCTGTAACGATCAAGCCCGCTGCCAGCCCCGCGAGAATGTGCTGAATATTTCTCAGTTTCATGCGAATACCTTAGATGCGGCAACAGCGGCCTTTGTCTATTACAACCTGTCCCGCCTGCGCTCGATGATCTCCTGCGTGTTCTTCGGGATCAGGTTGAAAAAGTCATAGCCGGTCAGGTATTCGACCGCATCAACGGTGACGCGAAAATTGCGCCACGGAGCGCTCTGGCTGATCGATTGATTTGACATGATCACGCCGAAGGCACGTGTGTTCTTGGCCGAGGCACGAGCGAGATCGTTGTTGCCGTTGGGCATAACTAGCACCACCTTCCATGTTACGGCCGGGACGACGATGCGGTTTTGCGGAGTAGAACCGATCGTTATCGGCTGGTTTTGCGCGTTCCTCGCCTGGCCGTGCCCCCCCGAAAAGATGTAGACCTCGTTCCCCTGGCTCGCTAGAGTTCGGCAATAATTCTCGAGGTCCACCCACGGGCCCTGATTGTTTGCAGGGAGCTGCGGGATCATGTTCGTCATCAGAAATGTGTAATCGTTATTTGTCTGCGTATTCGTCCTGTCGCCCGACGGGCACATGTGGCCGCGGTCGTAGACCGGCTCGCTGTAGTCCGAGGGCTGCACCTGATACCATCCCGCCGGGATCGACGTGTCGGGGGCGAAGCTGCCGCTGTTGGCCGAGCCGATCCAGGAGCTGTCGAGACGCCACGCGGTCCAGTTCGGTATGTTTCGCGAACGGTTCCACGCGAGCGAATGGGTCGGCTTTGTCATCAGATAATTGTTCTCGTCTGCGATATTGCTGGTCGCGCCTGACGGATTGCCGAGGATCAGCGGGTTTTCGCCGGGCGGCGCGGCGTTGACCGTGATGTTCGTGCCGAAATTGGCCGTGCGGCCCTGGCCGTCGGCCGCAACGCCGTTGAGCGAGGCCGTGCCCCCAGGCGTGCCGATCGGCACGGTGGCGAGATATGAGAATACGTTGTCACCCGCTGTGACGTCGCCATTCGTGCCGTCGTCAAAGAACGTTTGCGAGGTAGAACCGCCGATGTTGATAAGGTTCGCGACGACGGTGATATTCGTGCTCGGCGGCGAATTTGCAGGGATGACCGTAACGGTCAGCAGCGTGTTGCCCGGCGGAGCGACGCTGGTTGGATTTGCCGACATCGCGGCGAAAAGTGTCGAGCCCGAACCGCTGCATGCGACCGCCGTCGACGACGCGTTGCGCGGCATCGCCGGCGTCAATGTCGCAAAATCATTGGCGTTATTGTCGGTATCCTGACAGCCGTTTTGAAGGCGGGACTTGCTGTTATCGTTCGTGTCGATCGGATGGGCCGTCGCCGGACTTCCCTCGTTAAACCCATTGGTGACTGAGCCCCAAGCGGCTGAGTCGATTATCGCTCCGGTGTTATTCTCACCGAATCGGATAGCCAGTCCGCCTGCCGTCCCACTCATCGAGCAAGAGCAGGTGTTTGGGTCATATACACGATCTGCGGGCACCGCTCCGTCGTAGCTTGTAGCCGCGATCAGGTAAAATCCGCCCGGCGGAATGATCGTCGATGTCGTCCACGCGGCGAACGGATTCGTGACGTCGTTCGACCCATTCTGCGAGCGATAGACGAGCCGATAGCCGTTCAGGTCAACGGGATCCGGGCTGGTGTTGTGGATCTCGACGAATTCGTCGTTAAAGTTCGGTGTCGCGCGTCCAGTCTGGAACTGGCTGATGACAAGATGCGGCGAGGGCATCCGCGCGTCTGACTGGGCCGTTACCTGGCGCTCCGGCAGTGAAAAAACTGCGAGAGCGAACAATGGGAATAAAAGCAGATACTTATTCATTAATGATCAACACGCACTGATGCGAACCGCAGGGTATAAAACTAAATTTTACCATCTAAGCCAGATTTGCTGAACCGATAAGCCTCGGATTGTAGCTCGATGACGCTGCGGGGGCGAGAAGAAAAGCTTGACTTGCGTGCATATTTGTGCTATGCCTGCAACAGAATTGATCTTTGAGATGTAGGTTTAAGGACGCGATCGCCGGCGTCTCTCGAATTTTTTAAAAAAATGGTGGGACAGGGCAAAAAAGGCCACTAACTCATGTATTTGCAACAGTTAGACTGTCCCACGGGGGGTGTGGGACATCTGCGAGACACTTAGGAGAAAAATTTTTTTTCAAAAGTGCTGGGACGCCGCGAAAAATGACCCCTAACTAGAGTATTTGCAACAGTTAAGCTGTCCCACCAAGGGCTGGGACACAGGCGGGACACCAGCGGGACAACCGGCGACGAGATGTTTTTTTCATAAGCTGCGGGACAGGGGAAAAAATTGCCCGCAACTTGTTGAGATCACGCGGCTTAGGGTGTCCCGCACAGGGCTGGGACACCTGCGGGACACCCACGGCCAGTAGCGGGACATGGCCGAGTGTGCGAAGCCCTCGAAGGAGCCGGTCGAGGTCGAGGTTCTCTTTCAGGCGCTTTTGCGCTATAAATGGTGGCTCAAAATCCATCTGCAGAAGGGGGAACGAAATATGAGAGCGCTGATCCTAATTTTGATCGCGGCTTCGCTTGCGTATGCCCAGCACGGGCACGCGACATCGGCAGCGGAGACGAAACGGGCCGTGTGGCTTGCGGAGGGCCTCGGGCATGTTGACCATCCTGTGTCCACAAAGAACCCGGAGGCACAGAAGTTCTTTAATCAGGGCTTAGCGTACCTTTTTGCGTTCAATCACGACGAGGGTGTGTTGTCATTTAAGAAGGCCGCTGAGCTCGACCCGAACCTCGCGATGGCGTATTGGGGAGCGGCGTTAGGTTTGGGAGCGAATTACAACGACCCGGCCAACACCGAGCGGTTCGCCCAAGCGTACACGTATTTGTATAAGGCACAAACCCTGGCGCCAAAGGCATCGCCGGTAGAACAGGCATACATCGCGGCGTTGTCGAAGCGGTATTCGCAGGACGCGAGTGCCGAGCCGAAGAAATTGGCCGCGGAATATTCTGCCGCCATGGCCCAATTGGTAAAGGAATATCCCGACGACCTCGACGCGGCGACGCTCTATGCCGAGAGCCTGATGAATCTGCGTCCGTGGCAGCTATGGTCGCTCGACGGCAAACCCGCCCCGGGAACGATGGAGATCATCGCGATACTCGAGGGCGTGCTCAAACGGAATCCGAAGCACACGGGAGCGAACCATTACTACATTCACGCCGTGGAGGCCTCGCCTAGTCCGGAACGAGGAACAGCGGCCGCGCAGAGGCTTGGCGGATTGGCGCCGAACGCCGGCCACCTCGTGCACATGCCGTCGCACATCTACCTGCGGACCGGCGACTATGACGATGCGGTCAAGAGCAACGAAGCGGCGATCATCGCGGACAAGAACTACATCACGCGGAGCGGCGCAACGGGCGTTTATCCGCTGATGTATTACAACCACAACGTCCACATGCTGGCGTCGTCGTTTGCCGGCAACGGCAACTACGCCGGTGCGATCAAGGCCGCGAACGAGCTGGCCGCGAACGTCGGGCCGAACGTAAAAGCGGCCGCGGGGCTGGAAATGTTCATGCCGTATCCGATCATGGTGAACGTTAGGTTCCACAAATGGGATGAAGCACTGGCATATCCGCGGCCGGCGGCAGAAATGCTTATCACGACGGCGCACTGGCATTTTTCACGCGGTATGGCATTCGCGGAAAAAGGAAACGCGGCCGACGCGGAGAAAGAATTAAAGGCGATGCGAGAGGTCGCCGCTAAGATACCGGCAGAAGCAGTGCTGTTCACGACGCCCGTCAGCGTCGCGCTAAAGGTAGGCGACGATATGCTCAGCGGCCTGATCGCCTCGGCGAAGGGCGACAAGAAAGGCGCGATCGAGACGCTGCGTGCGGCGGTCGCTTCCGAGGGAAAGGTGAATTACGCCGAGCCGCCTGATTGGGACCTGCCGGTGCGTGAATGGCTGGGACGGGCGTTGCTGAGAGACGGGCAATTTGCGGAGGCCGAAAAGGTCTATCGCGAAGAGATCGCCCGCAGCCCGCGCAATGCACGGGCCTTGTTTGGCTTGGCCGAATCTCTGCGAAAGCAGAATAAGACTTCGTCGGCCGACCTCGTCCAGCGTGAATTCGAGCGTGCCTGGGCAAGTTCAGATACGCAGCTCGATGTCGCCAAGCTTTATAAGTAGCTCAGCGCCCCGCGAGACTGAACGCCTGCAGCTTTTTGCCGTCGGCAGAGTAGAGGAAGCCGCTCGTCTCGTCGGTCACGAACATCGGGTCAGGGTCGGACACTTTGATAAACCGGGCGTCTTCACCGTTGTGGACATTCACGCCGACCAGACCCTTGCCGGAATGCGGTTTTGGCAGGTCGGTGTAGAAATACATATGACTCGAACGCAGCTCGGCGAGGCGTTTGCGGCGGAGCAGGTATTGTGACAATTTCTCCGCCTGCCGTATCGGATCGAGCCGGTCGAGCATGCTTTCCCGCACGTCTTCGCGGGACGGTGTCATCCGGTCGACGGCACTGCCAATGACCCGGCCTCGAAGGTCGGTGGCCTTTGGAATGGAAACGCTTGGGACGCCGACGGACGGCACTCGAGTTCGGCCGAGCGAACCGTAGGCGTAGATGCGGTCTGAAACGTAGTTCTTTGCAGCGTTGCTTGCCAAGGATGTCAGGCTGACCGAACCGAAACGAGTCCGCAGGCCCGACCAGCGGAAGGAGTTGGCTGCCGCCGCGACCCGCAAGCCGCCTCGAGCAACGCCGAGGGCAGACGTCGCGACGCCCCCGTATCTGAAATAGAGAGCGGCTGCACGCAAAGCGACGCCCGCGATCGTTTTGAGAATGCCGCGTCCCGGGGCCGTGTGACGTGCCCGCCAAAGCTCGCTTTTCTTTGGATCGCTGAGGTCGAATGCAGCGATCTCACTCCGTCCGCCCACGACGGCGTTACCGGCTTCGTTGAGAATGACGAATTGAGCACGCTCGACGTCATGGTCGATCTTTGACAATCTTTTTCCGGAACGAGTGTCTATCGTGATTAGATCATCGCGGTCGGCTAGGACGATAGTGTCGGCGTCGGCGAAGACAAAATTCGTCAGGCCCTTGTCGGCGCCCTTATATTTCCAGAGCGTCTTGCCGTTGGCCGAGTCGATCGCGGCCACACCGAACGGGCCTTTCTCGACGATCTCTCCGTCTTTGAGCCGTGTGAACTGGCCGCCGGTGCGAACGTAGATAACATCGCCGACCTTCGCCATCTCAGCCGTGATACCGAGGTCACTGGCCTTCCAATCGTCCTTGCCGGTCCGGCGGTTGATCGCCCGGATGCGGCCGCGGCCCGAGACATAGACGTGAGTGTCGTCGAAGATCGGATCGGCCTCAGTGAGCGCGAGGCCGCTTTCGTTCATCTTGAACTTCTCGCGTTCTTTCTCTTTGCCTGTGCGTGCGTCGTAAGACGTCGAGCCGTCGTAAAAAAGGAACAGGCGGCCATCAAGCAGTAAAGGTGCGCGGTAGTTGTCGAGCGTGTGGTCGACCTCACCGTCGACGCCGAATCGGGCGGGCATCATCTCGAGAGTGCTGTCGAGACTGCGTTTCCACAGCTCCTCGCCGGTCGAGAGCTGCAGCACGTGGACGTCGGGCCGCCGGTCAAATTTGCCGTCTGCTTTACCGCGAGGGTTTCTCACCAGGACAACGGCCAGGAGGTCCAGTTCCGGGTCGGCCGCTAGCTGCATCACGTCGCCCTTGATCTTATCGCTCTGCCACAGCCGTGCGCCGGTCGCGAGGTCGACGGCCTCGAGCCGTGAGCGGGAACCGAGATCGAGGCTCAGCAGAACAAGATCGGTGTCTGGTATCTGCGTCACGGCCGTTTCGGCGATCTTGCCTGTTTCCCGTCGCCAGAGCCGTTCGCCCGTCGAACCGTCTACGGCGTAAAGGCTTTTATCCGTTGCGGCAAGCACGATGCCGAGGTCGGTCGTTTGATAAAAATGGATCTGTGAGTCGAGAGATGTCTGCCAGGCGGGCTGGGCGAAACCGGTGCCGGTAAAGAGGCACAAAAGCAAAACCGCTACTTTCATGTACCTAGTTTAACGCGAAAATGTCGGCAGCGGGCTATTGAATTCGATAGGCCTTGTTCTTCCAGACAACGACGACCACGCCGTCGAGTTGATTGGCGATCTTGCGAAGGCCGCTGTCGAGTTTGGTGAATTCGTCGGTGCCGCGGCGGATGTTGATCGTCGCCTGGCCTGCGTACTTGCGGTCGTACCAGGCGCCGCTCTTGTTCTCGAAGGTGCGGCCGCCGACCTTTCGCGTAACAGCCATTTCGAAGGTCTGGTTATTGACCTGATTTGACTGCATCTGGACCGGCCCGGCCGCACGACTCGGGCCTGATTTTGCTGCCGGGGCGGGCATGTCACGTCGACGGCCGTCGTCAGCGATGACCTTTCGTTTGGCGAGCTCAGCATCTTCGTCCTTTGCTTCCTTGTCCGCGCCTTCGAGGGTGACGCCATACATATTAGACGGTTCCTCTCGGACGGACCCGACGGGCGGAGGCGGCGGAGGTGCCGGAGCTGAGGGCACTATATCGGCGGGCTTTTCTGCCGGCTTTGCAGCCTCAGTTATGTCGGCCAGCCTATCGTCAGCCTCGCCGGCAACTGTCGATGACGGCCCTGACCCGCTGTTTGCTATGCCGGGCGGAGGCGTGTTGATCGGAGCGGAAGCCTCGGTGTCCGAAGCTGCGTTGGCGTTCGCGGCGGTGTTCGCAGCCGATCCGCCGACAGAATACGGATCGCTCGGACGCGGCTGTTCGGCAACTTGTGAAACTGTATCCGTTTGCGAGCCGCGGTTCTGCAGCACGAGATAACCAAGCACGCCGCTGAATGTGAGTACAAGGGCACCCATAGCAAGCGCTAGATTCGGCGTCCGAAACAGCTTGCTGTACCAAGGAACAGGCGCTACCGCATCAACGATCTCGGCCGCAGGTGCGGCCGCCGGGGCCGCTGTTTCGTTCATCAGGATGGTTTGAGTCAGCAGTTTCCGGCACCGGCCGCAATCGGCGAAGTGCTCCATGTACAGGCGTTTAGCCCTGTCCGGAAGAGCGTTTTCGACAAAGGCCGCCACCGCGTCAGCATCGAGATGAGGCTTGGGCTTCTCGGGTGGATCATCGCCCACCAGCACCGCCCGATCCTCGCCTGACCTTCGCAGGATCGCGTCTATCTCTTTGTCGAATTGCAGTTCCATCTTACTTGGCCACAGAGATCACGGGGACACTGAGGCACTTATGCCAATAATTGAACGCGCTAAAGCCATAAATCTTGCACCAGAACGAGGACCGAAAGGGCCGCGAACATCGCCTCCAGATTAAGGCCGAGGCCGGCGGCGGTGTCGCTAAGATATTTCTTTACCTCGCCGTCGGTCCAGCCGTGCTTGGTCTTTAGCTGCTTTTCAACGCCCTTGCGGATGTCCGCCTGCACTCGGGTCAGTTTTCGACTCGCAGTGGCCTCGTGATAGCCGAAGGTAGCTGCGATGTCCTTTAGTTTAAGGTCGTCGAAGTAGTATAGCTTCATGATCAGCCGGTCCTCGGCATCGAGCGAGGCAACGGCTGCCGCTAACGCCTCGGTCACATCGGCCCGGCTGCGGGAATCGGTCAGTTCGTCCTCGGGATTTACGACGTGTGACGTGAAATGATGATTATCGCTGCCCGCGGCCTCGGCGGCAAGATTCTCGAACTCGCGGTCTTCCTCGATCTGGACGAATTTCGACACCTTTCGATACTGATCGACCGCAAGCTGCGACACGACCGCCCGCAGCCAGCCCGCGAGCGAGCCGCGGCCGGAATAATACGCGAGTTTGCTCTTTTTTTTGCCCTCGGCGTCGGTCCGTAACCCGTAAAGCTCGGCCCAGATCGACGACGCGAGGTCCTCGGCATCCTCGGAGTTTGACGAGATCTTGCGGGCGGCGGACTTTACGGTCGAGTCGAAATTCGAGACCAGGTCCTCCCAAGCCTTCTCGTCGCCGTTCTCACACGCGAGGATCAGGCAGAGGTCGTCGGAGCGGAGTTCGTCGATAAAGGCTTTGATATCAGCGTGCTCGGGCTGTTCGCCGCCTACGAACAAGTACTTCCGAAGCGCCGCCGAAACGCGCGGCGTAATAAGAGCAGCCTCAACCCCGCGTGAATTCTCAGCGCGCGAGATCAAATGGGCCACAGCCTCGTCAACGGTCGCCTTGTATTTATCGGGCAAGGTCATGCACGAATTGGAGAAGATTTTAGCACCGATTGGATGTAAGCTGGAACAAAACGAGTTGTTTGGTGTCGAATCCCTTATGAAGGGCTATCTATTCATTTTATTACTTTCTGTCCCGGCCGCGGTGATCTCGGCCCAAAGTAACTTGGGAATCATAAATGGGGCCGCAGACGTTCTTCCGAAACCCACGTATCCGTCTGCTGCCAAGCACGATTGTCCAGGCGGGAAGGTTGCCGTTGAAGTGCTCGTAGGTGCTGACGGCCGAGTGAAAAAAGCTCGTGCAAAGGCGGGCCATAAGGCCCTCCGGGCGGCGGCGATCAAGGCGGCACGCGGCGCACTTTTCAGACGTTTTGGACCAGTCCAGATCCGTGGGTTGGTGGTCTATAACTTCAGCCCGATGCGTGATGCTTATCCGCCGTGTACGCGAAGATTCCCGAGACAAATCTATGATTAGAGACTGCTCCTACGAAGGACTTGCTGGATGTGTCGAGATATC